>JAOPVM010000208.1 GCA_025966215.1 Klenkia sp. | reverse complement strand
CCCCGGTCCATGACCGTCGCGGTCCGGCGACCCGGCGCCGGGTGGGCTTGGGTCGGGCGGCCGAGGCGGCCCGGGCGGCGTCCAGCGCGGCCCGGGCGATGTCGCTGGGCCTGGCGGGGCGTCCGGGCTCAGTCACGCTGCCCAGCATCCTCCGGATCGGCGAGCACGTGCACCTGCCCGCCCGCGACCTCGACCCGGGCCCCGCGCAGCGCGGCCGGCACGTCCTCGGCCACCGCGGCGGTGATCAGCGTCTGCTCGGCGGTACCGGCCACCTCGGCCAGTGCGGTGCGCCGCCCGGCGTCGAGCTCGGCGAACACGTCGTCGAGCACCAGCACCGGCTCCTCGCCGTCGGCCCGCAGCAGCTGGAAACAGGCCAGCTTCAGCGCCAGCGCGAACGACCAGGACTCCCCGTGGCTGGCGTAGCCCTTGGCCTGCGCCGGACCCAGGTGCAGCACCAGGTCGTCGCGGTGCGGGCCGACCAGGGTGACCCCCCGGTCGACCTCCTCCTTGCGCCGCTCCTCGATCCGGCGGGCCAGCGCCGCGGTCAGCTCGGCGGCCGTCGGCAGGCCCCAACCGGGCAGGAACGCCGTCCCGTCCCCGGCCAGCGGGACCGTGCTCGTGTAGCCGAGGGTCGCCCGGTCGGCGCCGTCCCCGGCGACGCCGGCGTAGGCCTCGGTGACGTGCGGGGCCAGGTCGGTGGCCAGCTGCACCCGGGCGGCCAGGAGCTGACCGCCCAGGTCGGCGAGGTGGCCGTCCCACACCTCCAGCGTGGCCAGCGCGTTCCCACGGGCCAGCTTCGCCGTCTTCAGCAGGGCGTTGCGCTGCTTGAGCACCCGGTCGTAGTCCGAGCGCACCCCGGCCAGCCGCGGGGTGCGGCTGGCCAGCAGCTCGTCGAGGAACCGCCGGCGCTCGGTCGGGTCGCCGCGCACCAGCGCGAGGTCCTCCGGGGCGAAGAGCACCGTCTTGACCAGGCCGAGCAGCTCCCGGGGCCGGGGCAGCGGGGAGCGGTTGACCCGCACCCGGTTGGCCCGCCCCGGGTTGATCTCGACCTCGACCAGCAACTCCCGGTCGTCCTTGCGCAGCGCCGCCCGGACCACGGCCTGCGCGGCACCGTGCCGGACCAGCGGTGCGTCGGAGGACACCCGGTGGCTGCCCAGCGTCGCCAGGTAGCCGATCGCCTCGACCAGGTTGGTCTTGCCCTGGCCGTTGCGGCCGACGAACACCGTCGGACCCGCCGTCAGCGGCAGGTCGACGGCCTCCCAGCTGCGGAAGGAGCCCAGCTGCAGGTGTCTCACGTACAACGGGCGGGACCCATCACGCCGGGTCTTCGACCTCGCGGGCCTTGACCGCGTGGCCGCCGAACTGGTTCCGCAGCGCGGCGACGGCCTTCATCGTCGGGCTGTCGTCCTGCCGGGAGGAGAACCGGGCGAACAGCGACGCCGAGATCGCCGGCATCGGGACCGAGTGCTCGATGGCCTGCTCGACGGTCCAGCGGCCCTCGCCGGAGTCGGCGGCCCAGCCGGTGATGTCGTCCAGGCCCGGGTCCTCCTGCAGCGCGCGGACCAGCAGGTCCAGCAGCCAGGAGCGGATGACGGTGCCCTGGGTCCAGGAGGCGATGACGCCGGGGACGTCCTCGACCAGGTCGACCGCGGCCAGGAGCTCGTAGCCCTCGCCGTAGGCCTGCATCATCGCGTACTCGATGCCGTTGTGGACCATCTTCGAGAAGTGCCCGGCGCCGACCGGACCGGCGTGCACGAAGCCCGCACCCGGCACGGCCTCGCCCGAGGCGTCCTCGGGGGCCGGCGGCTTGAGGGCGTCGAAGAACGGCTGGACCTTGGCGACGTCCTCCTTCGTGCCACCGACCATCAGCGCGTAGCCGTTCTCCAGTCCCCAGACCCCGCCGGAGACCCCGGCGTCGACGTAGCCGATGCCCTTGGTGGCCAGCAGGTCGGCGTGCACCTTGTCGTCGGTGAACTTCGAGTTCCCGCCGTCGACGACGACGTCACCGGCTTCGAGCAGGTCGCCCAGGGCCTCGACGGTCTGCCGGGTCGGGTCCCCGGCCGGGACCATCACCCACACGACGCGGGGCGCGCTCAGCGCACCGACCAGCGCCTCCAGGCTGTCGACGTCCTGCAGCTCGGGCGACCGGTCGTAGCCGACGACCTCGTGTCCGGCGCGGCGCACCCGCTCGCGCATGTTGCCGCCCATCTTGCCCAGTCCGATCAGGCCCAGCTGCACGTTCGACTCCTAGGTGAGGTTGCTGCGTGGTCGTGGACGGCCCGCTCGCCGGGGGGGCGAGCCGGTCCTCATCCGGGCAGGCGGACGGGCATGATCAGGTAGCGGTAGGAGCCCGGCCGGACCGCGCCGTCCTCGGAGGGCTCCTCGTGCCCGGACAGCACCGCGGGCTTCAGCGCGCTGGTGAAGTCCATCCGCGCACGCTCGGTGTGCACGGCGGCGAGGCCGTCGAGCAGGAACGTCGGGTTGAAGCCGATGGTCAGCGGGTCGCCGTCGAACTCGACGTCGCAGCGCTCCTCGGCCTGGCCCTCGTCGTCGGTGCCGCCGGCGCGCAGCGTGACCTGCCCGGGGGTGAACTCGCAGCGCAACGGGGTGCCGCGCTCGGCGACCAGCGCCACGCGCTTGGCGGCGTCGGTGAACAACCCGACCGGCAGGGTGGCGTGCGAGGCCGACTCGCTCGGCATGATCGCCCGGTACTTGACGAACTCGGCGTCCAGCAGCCGGGTGGTGGTCTGCCGGTCCTTGCCGCTCATGCCCAGGATGCCCTCGCCGGAGCCTCCCGAGGACAGCGACAGCACGACCTCGGGGCCGCTGGTCAGCGTCTTGGCGGCGTCGGCCAGCGTGCGCGCGGGCACCAGCACCGCGGCGGAGAGACCGGGGGTCTCCGGACGCCAGGCGAACTCACGGACGGCGAGCCGGTAGCGGTCGGTGGCGGCCAGGGTGACCAGGTCGCCCTCGATCTCCAGCCGGACGCCGGTGAGCATCGGCAGCGTGTCGTCGCGGCCGGCGGCCACGGCCACCTGGCCGACGGCCGCGGCCACGGCGTCGCTGTCGACGCCGCCGGCGGTCGAGGGCATCGAGGGCAGCGACGGGTAGTCCTCGACCGGGTGGGTGGGCAGGGAGAACTTGGCGTTGCCGCAGCTGATCGACAGCCGGGCACCCTCGGCGACGACGTCGACGGCCTGCGGGGGCAGTGCCCGGGTGATCTCGGCCAGGAGCCGGCCGGGGACCAGGGCCCGACCGCTCTCGCTGGACTGCACGTCCACCTCGGAACGCGCGGAGACCTCGTAGTCGAAGCCGGAGACCGACAGCTGGTTGCCCTCGACCTCGAGCAGGATCCCGGCGAGGACCGGCACCGACGGTCGCGGGGGGAGGCTGCGCGCCGTCCACGCCACCGCGTCGGCGAGCACCTCACGTGCCACCCGGAACTTCATGTCGTGTCCACCCCTGCTCGTCCTGCTCGGTCCTTGCTGCTGTCTCGGTCCTGCGCACGGTCCAGCGGTCTGGCCGCTGGTGCGGCGTCATCCTCTCCTGCGATCGACCCCGCCGTCGACCTGCCCCCGCACGGAGCCCCCTGGGCTGTTGCTGCTCCTCGGTGTCGACTCGTCGACCGGCACGTGCACACCCAGTGTGTGGTTCAAGGACTCCTCGAGGGACATCACTCATCACCGTCATCACACGTGTGGGTACTGGGGATCGAGCCCCTTTCCGCAGGCCAGACCCCGAGTGCCCCTGTTGGCACGCTGTGGGCCGGTGACCGTCTCCCTGGGGTCGACTTGGGGACACAGCGCCCTGGGTCCACCGGTGACCGGCTTCCTCCACCCCTGGTCCACCCGCTCTCCCGTCCGATCCCCCCGCCGGTCCCCAGGACGCACGTCACCCCCCGCAGGGGGGACGCAGCTGGGGAGCACCCCGGGACGGGCTGGGGGTGGAGGGGGGTCGACATGGGGACACGGTGTGGACGGCGAGGGCCGGTGAGCGGGCTCGGCGGGACGGTCACCGGCGGCGGTGCGGGTGTGGCGGCGTGACCAGCGCGGACGCAGCGTGACCGGCGACGGTGACCGGGGGTGAACCAGTGCACACGCGATCTCCCCAGGCTGTGCACAGAGCTGGGGACAACGAGACCGGTGGGACGTAGGGGTGCTCGGACGACTGCGCAGAGTCACCAGGACGGGTGAGCGCGCCGGTCGCCGAGTCGACCCCGGGACCCCGGTCACCGCGCCGGTCACCGCTCCCCCGACGAGAAACGCCCTCCTCGTCGGCGGATCCGACGAGGAGGGCGCTTCGTGCGCGGAACCGGGTGCAGGGGCACCCGGTTCCGTCACTGGCGGGCGCGGCTCTTGATGCGGGCGGTGAGCTCGGTGACCTGGGTGTAGGTCGCACGTCGCTCGCTCATCAGACCGGTGATCTTCTTGACCGCGTGCATGACCGTGGTGTGGTCCTTGCCGCCGAAGGACGCCCCGATGCGCGGCAGGGACAGCTCGGTCA
>JAOPVM010000201.1 GCA_025966215.1 Klenkia sp. | reverse complement strand
GCGCACGACCTGCTGGTCGACGTCCGCGCGGTGTCGGTCAACCCGGTGGACGGGAAGGTGCGTGCCTCCTTCGACCCCGCCGGGGGTCCGACGGTGCTCGGCTTCGACGCCTCCGGGGTGGTGACCGCGGTGGGTGAGGCCGTCACCCGGTTCGCGGTGGGCGACGAGGTCTACTACGCCGGCTCCATCGCCCGGCCCGGGACGAACGCCGAGCTCCACCTGGTCGACGAGCGGGTCGTCGGGCCCAAGCCGCGGACCCTGGACCACGCCGAGGCGGCCGCGCTGCCGCTGACCACGATCACCGCCTGGGAGGCCCTGTTCGACCGGCTCGGGCTCACGGCCGACAGCACCGGCACGATCCTGGTCGTCGGCGGGGCCGGCGGCGTCGGCTCGATGGTCGCCCAGCTCGCCCGGGCCCGGACGCAGCTGACGGTGGTCGCCACCGGCGCCCGGCCGGAGTCCGTGGAGTGGGCCACCTCCATGGGCGCCCACCACGTCGTCGACCACCACGACCTGGTCACCGCCGTCCGCGCCGTCGCACCCGACGGGGTCGACCACGTCGTCAGCGCGTTCTCCGAGGGCAACGTCGAGGCCTACGCCGAGCTGCTCCGGGTGCACGGCGCCGTCGTGGCGATCGACGACCCGGTGGGCCTGGACCTGATGCCGCTGAAGTCCAAGGCGCAGACCTGGCACTGGGAGTTCATGTTCGCCCGCCCGCTGCACCTGCCCGAGGACGACGCCCAGCACGTGCTGCTCACCGAGGTCTCCCGCATGGTGGATGCCGGGCAGCTCCGGACGACGGCCACCACCTGGCTGCAGGGCGTCACCGAGGACACCCTCCGCGAGGCGCACCGGCTGGTCGAGGCCGGCACCGTCGTCGGCAAGATCGTCCTCACCCGGGACTGACTCAGGAGCTGGGCACGGATCCTGCGCATCCTGTAGTCGGAACGCCCAGGAACCGTGCCGGGCTCACCTCCGTCGGCGGGCGGGGAGGCGGTGGCGATCTGCGCCCGGCGCACCTCCGGTTCCGCGTGCGCCCGGCGGTGGCTGATCCGCAGCGTGGCCCACCCCTGGGCGAGCACGGCAGCGTCGCGGCGCAGATCACGTTCGCGTGGGTCGGGTGCCCGGTGGTAGGCGGCCCCGTCCAGCTCGAGCGCCAGTCGTGCCTCCTCCAGGGCACCGCCGGCACGCCCGGGACGTCGACGACGTTCGTCGGGCCCCAGATCTCGAACTCGCTGTGGGACCCCCCGCCGACGAGGTCGAGCATCTTGCCGAGGGCCCGTCGACCGGCAGGGTGGGTGCCGACCCAGCTCGCGTCGCGCCTGCCACCGACGCCACCCGGCGGCGTACCGCACCGATCACCGCCTCCCTGGCCACCCGTACCGCCTCCGGGGAGCCGCCGCGCCCGTACGCCTCGCCCCAGGCATCGACCAGGGCCCGGCGGGCGGTCACGACCGGCAGGCCCTCCAGGCCCGACCACTCCGGCGCGGTCGAGCGGTGGACGCGCAGCCGTGCGGGGATCGGCGGGACGTGCCCGTCCGCGCCACGTGCCGGCGGCAGCGGGGAGCGCCAGCACGCCCGGCAGCGGTCGGACCAGCAGGCCCGCGCCCACCCACCGGCTGACGCTGCCCGCGTCCACGGTGGTCACCACCTCGGCGACGGGCCGCACGCCGGTGGGGCGGTCGCCGACCATCGGTGGACGCCGCCACCTCCGTGGACGGTGAGCTCGGCGCGGATCCTGGGCATTCCGGGCGAGGAATGCCCAGGATCCATGCCAGGTCTCGGCCGGGGGGTCAGCGGGTGAAGGGGTCCCTCGCCAGGCCGAGCTGGCTGACGCCGAGGTAGCCCGAGCGGAACCCGGCCTCGCAGTAGGCGAGGTAGAACTCCCACATCCGGCGGAAGGTGCCGTCGAAGGAGCCCGACAGCTGCGGCCACTCGGCGATGAACCGGTCCCGCCACAGGTGCAGGGTGTGCGCGTAGTGCGGTCCCAGGTCGCGGCGCTCCACGATCGACAGCGAGGTGTGGGCGGTCAGGTTGTCCTCGATGGAGCGGATCGAGGGGATGATCCCGCCGGGGAAGACGTACTTGTGGATCCAGGTGTAGCTGCGGCGGGTGGCCATCATCCGGTCGTGCGGCATGGTGATCGACTGCAGGCCGACCCGTCCGCCGGGCACGAGCAGGGTGTCCAGCGCGGTGAAGTACGTGGCCCAGAACTTCTCCCCGACCGCCTCGATCATCTCCACCGAGACGACCGCGTCGTACTGGCCGGTCGCGTCCCGGTAGTCCTGCAGCTTGACGTCGACCAGGTGTGCGACGCCGGCCTCCTCCGCGCGGGCGCGGGCCAGCGCCTGCTGCTCCGAGGACAGCGTCAGCGTGGTCACCCGCGCGCCGCGGTCGACCGCGGCCCGGATCGCCAGCGCGCCCCAGCCCGAGCCGATCTCCAGCACGTGCATGCCCTCGCTGACCCGGGCCATGTCCAGCACGCCGTCGATCTTGCGGATCTGCGCGGTCGCCAGGTCGTCGCCGGGTTCGAACCAGGCCGAGCTGTAGGTCATGGTCTCGTCGAGGAAGGCCTCGAAGAGCTCGTTGGAGAGGTCGTAGTGCCGGCTGATGTTGTGCCGGCTGTTCTCCCTGGTGTTCTCCTCACCCATCGGCTGGGTGCGCTCGACCAGGTGCCGCAGCCGTTGGAAGGCCGGGTGCACCAGGGAGGACATGCGGGCCGCGAAGGGGCTGAGCAGGTCGGCGAGGTCGGTGTCGGGCCCCGTCGTCCAGTCACCGGTCATGTAGGCCTCGCCGAAACCGATCTTGGCGTCGGCGCCGAGCCGGTGGAACACGGTGGCCGGTCGGACCATGCGCATCACGGGGGCGTGCCGGTCGCCGGAGCCGAGCACCGTGCCGTCGGGGAAGACGACCCGCACCGGGAGGGTGCGGACGGCCTTGCGGAACAGCCCCTCGGCGATCCGGGCCCGCACCGCGTCGTGCGGCGGGGTCGCCAGGCCGGGCCAGTGCGCCTCGTCCGGGCGGGGCACGGGGAACCGTGCGTCCTGCATCCGGCTGGCGTTGTGGTGCACCGTGGTCATGGCCTGTCCCCGTTCGTCCTGCTCAGTGGGTCGTGGGTGTTCGCAACGACACCCACCGGCGGTTCGTGTGGCGGCCGTGGGACCACCGGCAGGCGACGTGCCCACAGCCGGATGCCCTGCCACCGGATCAGCACGGCCACCCACAGGCTCATCAGCGGCCAACGAAGGAGAGCACCGACGACGACGCCCGTCGTCGCCGACCGGGCGCGACCGGTCAGCGTGGCCACGAAGGGCGTACGCCCACCGACCTGCAGCGCCATGGTCACGTGCAGCTGCTCGCCCGGACCGGAGAACCGCATGAGGTAGCGGCCGTCGACGGTGTTGAACGGGGAGACGTAGAAGTCCTTCTCCGCCTCCGCACGACCGGCCTCGTCGGGGTGCAGCAGGTAGGCGTGCCGTTCCCCGTAGGTGTTGTGCACCTCGGCGACGATGCAGGCCAGCGACCCGTCTGCCCGGTAGCACCAGTGCGTGGACAGCGGGTTGAACACGTGCGGCCCGGTGCGCGCGTTGGCCAGCATCACCACGCGGGCGACGTCGTCCACACCGTGCAGGGCCGCGAAGCGCACCACGTTGTCCTTCAGCGCCGCCGCCGGGTCGCCGAGGTGGTCGGCGGCCTCGAACCGGGCCGCCCAGCGCAGCCCGCGGGGGAGCCGGGGCAGGTCGTCGAGGTCGACCAGCCACAGGTAGCCGCCGTACTCGAAGCGGTTGCGCAGCGGCCACGACCGGGTGTGCCCGACCCGGACGTCGTAGAGCGCAGGCACCGTCGTCGGTGCCCAGTCGACGAGCGCGGGCCGGACGGCGGTCACCAGCCGCTGCCGAGGGACTCCGCGGCCTGCACGCCCGACGCGCAGCCGTCCTCGTGGAAGCCCCAGCCGTGGTACGCCCCGGCGAACGCCGTGCGGCCGGTGTTCAGCGCGGGCAGCCGGCGCTGGGCGGCGACCGAGGCCGGGGTGTACTCGGGGTGGTCGTAGACCATCCGGCGCAGGACCGTGGTCGGGTCGACCTTCTCGGGGGCGTTGAGGGTGACCAGGTAGTCCAGCGGCTCGTCGATCGCGTGCAGCTTGTTCATCCAGTAGGTCACCTGGACGGTGTCGGAGTCCTGCCCGCAGGCGTTCATCCGGTAGTTCCACGACGCCCGCGCCTCGGCCGCCCGCGGCAGGATCGTCGGGTCGGTGTGCAGCAGGGTCTCGTTGCGCGAGTAGGAGAAGGCCCCGAGGACGGCGCGCTCGTCGTCGGTCGGGTCGCCGAGCAGGGCGAGGGCCTGGTCGGGGTGCGTGGCCACGACGACGACGTCCGCGGCGTGCCGCTCGCCGTCGGCGTCGACGAGCTCGACGCCGTCCACGTGCCGGGTCAGCGAGGTGACACCGCTGCCGGTGCGCACCGCGGTCAGGCCCTTGGCGACCTTCTCCACGTAGGCGCGCGAGCCACCGGTGACGGTGCGCCACTGCGGCGAGCCGGTCACCGAGAGCATCCCGTGGTTGGCCAGGAACCGGAACAGGTAGACGGCTGGGTACTGCAGCGAGAGCCCGGTGCCCGAGGACCAGACACAGCTCACGACCGGGATCATGAAGTGCCGGACGAAGTAGTCCGAGTACCCGCCCAGGGCCAGGAACGCGCCCAGGGTCAGGCCGTCGAACCCGCTCGTCCCGCCCGCGCCGCGCTCGTGGTCGGAGCCGGCCAGGTCGAGCAACCGGTGGGCCTGGCGGTGGAACTTCTTCACCTCGACGAGCATCCGCAGGTAGGCCGGGTTGGCCAGCTGCTTCTTCTGCGCGAAGACGCCCTTCATCCCGCGGGCGCCGGCGTACTCCAGCCCGCAGCCCTCGCAGACGATGGACATGCTCATCTCGGTGGGCTGGGTGGCCACGCCGAGCTCGGCGAAGAGAGTGAGCAGGTTCGGGTAGGTGCGCTCGTTGTGCACGATGAAGCCGGTGTCGATCGGCACGACCCGGTCGTCGGGGGTCGCGACGTCGTGGGTGTGGGCGTGCCCGCCGAGCCGGTCGTCGGTCTCGAACAGCGTCACGTCGTGGGTGCGCTGCAGCAGGTGCGCCGCGGTCAACCCGGAGACCCCCGACCCGACGACGGCCGCGGTGGGCCGGTCCATCGCCGCGGCGGTCACGTGCCCGCGCCCTGGAGGGAGACCGCGCAGAGCGCGGCGTAGCCGAGGGCCACAGCCAGCGACTTGGCCTTCTTGTCCCCGGTCGGGGCGTTCAGCCCGAAGGAGACCGCGTCGGTCAGGTCGGAGACGATCCGCATCACGGTGGCGGCCTGCAGCTGGGGGCCCGCCGGGGCCACGGTCATCGCCAGCCCGATCGCGATGTCCCGCGCGCCGAGGGACTGGTGCAGGGTGCGCAGCGCGACCGAGGGCTTCCCGAGTCCCGCGGCGTTCCCGTACAGGTCGGTCTTGACGAACTCCAGGACGCCGACACCGGCGGTGGCGACACCGAGCACACGGGACAGGACGGGCATCTTCTACTCCTCGGCAGGCGGAGGTGCTGGTCGCACCGGGCCTCACCCCGAGGAGCTGGTCGTCACAGCGGGACGGCCAGGCCCTCCGGGCTCGGTTGCTGGAGGGCGTTCGTGACGTCGTCCCGCATCGGTTCGAGGCCGGTGCCGGCCAGCACGATGTCACGGGCGAAGGCGTGCCAGCGGTGGGCCCGGCGCAGCATGGTGTGCCCGCCCGGGGTGGTGAAGCGGGCGACCCGGGCTCCGGCCCGCCGCGCGCGGACGGCGAAGTCCGCGCTCAGCCGGGCCGGCACCCACCGGTCGTCGGACCCGTGCAGGATCGCCACGGTCTGCCCGCGCAGCTGCATGACCGGCTCACCCGGCGGGGTCCACGGGGCCAGCGCGCAGACG
>JAOPVM010000162.1 GCA_025966215.1 Klenkia sp. | reverse complement strand
AGGTGTCCACCAGCAACGTCGTCCCGACCCCGAGCGCGGCGACGTGGGCGCGGAAGGCCGAGGCCTCGTCGTCGTGCTGGAGGGAGAAGGCGTGCGCGCTGGTGCCGGCGGTGGGGATGCCGTAGCGGGCACCGGCGGCGAGGTTGGAGGTGGAGGCGAAACCGGTGAGCCAGGCGGCCCGGGCGGCAGCGACCGCCGCCTCCTCGTGGGTGCGCCGGGAGCCCATCTCGATGCACGGCCGGCCCCCGGCGGCGCCGACCATCCGGGCCGCGGCCGAGGCGATGGCGCTGTCGTGGTTGAGGACCGAGAGCGCGAGGGTCTCCAACAGCACGGCCTGCCCGAACGTCGCCCGCACCGTGAGCACGGGGGAGCCGGGGAAGTACAGCTCGCCCTCGGCGTACCCCGCGACGTCGCCGGTGAAGGTGACGTCGGCCAGCCAGTCGAGCAGGGCCGGGTCGGTGAGCCCCTGGTCGCGCAGGGCGGCCAGCTCGGCGTCCCCGAAGCGGAACCGGGCCAGCGCCTCCAGGAACCGCCCGGTGCCCGCGACCACCCCGTAGCGGCGGCCGTGCGGCAGCCGCCGGGCGAAGACCTCGAACACGCAGTCCCGGTCGACGGTGCCGTCGGCGAGGGCGGCGGCGAGCATCGTGAGCTCGTAGCGGTCGGTGAGGAGTGCGGGGCCCAGCGGCATGGGGGCAGAGCGTAGGGCCCGTCCTAGAGTGGGCGGGTGGCCGCACCCATGGCTCCTGCACGGACGCCCGACACCACCGTGCACGAGCAGCACGACCTCGACCGACCGTGGGTCACCGTGGTCTGGGACGACCCGGTCAACCTGATGAACTACGTGACCTTCGTGCTGCAGGAGCTCTTCGGTTACGACGAGCCCACCGCCACCACGCTGATGCTCCAGGTGCACCACGAGGGCAAGGCGGTCGTCAGCTCCGGTCCGCGGGAGAAGATGGAGCACGACACCTCGCGGCTGCACGCCTACGGCCTGTGGGCCAGCTACCAGAAGGACGCATGACGCCGTTCCGCCGGAGGGGCACCGAGCTCGTGGGCCGGCTCGAGGCCGCCGAGGTCGGCATCCTGGGCCTGCTCGTCGACGAGCTCGAGCAGCTGCTCGCCGACGACGAGACCACCGGTGACCCCGTGGTGGAGCGCCTGCTCCCGCCCGGTCACGCCTCGGACTCCCGGATCGCCGCGGACTACCGCGACCTGACGGAGTCGGCGCTGCGGGAGGGCAAGGCCGACGACATCGCCCTGGTCCGGGCCGGCCTGCCCGTCGACGGCGGGGAGGTGCGCCTGGACGAGGACCAGGCGCGGGCCTGGCTGCGGACGACGAACGACCTGCGGCTGGCCCTGGGCACCCGACTGGGTGTCTCGGCCGACCGAGAGCTGCCCGAGGACCCCGCCGACCAGCAGGTGGCGGTCTACCACTGGCTCACCGCCGTGCAGGGGTCCCTCGTCGACGCGATCGCCGCCGCGGGCCGCCGCCGCCGCTGGTGAGCACCACCAGCGCCGAGAGCAGCAGCGCCAGCACGAAGAACACGGAGACGAGGTCGGGGACCTCCCGGTCGCGGACCAGGCCGCCGACCGCGGCGAGCAGCACGAGCAGCGTCAACGCCAGCAGGAACAGCAGGCCCAGCACCCGGCCGACCACGATGAGCGCGTACTCGCGCCTGTCGGCGCCGGTGGGGCGCAGCACCCGGCCGCCGTGCCGGTTCACCCGGCGGACGCCCAGCACCAGCGCGGGGACGGCGACGAGCAGGCACCCCGCGATCATCGAGACCTCGATCAGCACCCGCTCGCCACCATGGGGCGGGACCGTACCTCCCCGGGGCCCGTAGACTCTCCGGCGTGCTGCGCATCGACCGCTCGACGTTCGACGCGATCGTCGCCCACGCCCGCCGGGACCACCCGGACGAGGCCTGCGGCGTCGTCGCCGGGCCCGAGGACAGCGACCGCCCCGAGCGGTTCGTCCCGATGCTCAACGCGGCCCGCTCGCCCACGTTCTACGAGTTCGACAGCGGTGACCTGCTGCGGCTCTACCGCGAGATGGACGACCGCGACGAGGTCCCGGTCGTGGTCTACCACTCGCACACCGCCACCGAGGCCTACCCCTCGCGTACCGACATCAGCTACGCCTCGGAGCCCTTCGCGCACTACGTGCTGGTCTCCACCCGCGAGCACGGCGCGCAGACCGGCCTGGTGGACGACGTGGTCGAGTTCCGCAGCTTCCGCATCGTCGACGGTCAGGTCACCGAGGAGGACGTCGAGCTCGTGACGCCGGAATCCCAGCCCTGACTCCGACGTTCCCCCCAGCAACGACCCTCGCTGCCTGCTGCGCGAGGGACTCCACCCACTGACGGAAGAGGCGACCCCCATGGCCATCGAGGTCCGGATCCCCACCATCCTGCGCACCCACACCGGCGGCAACAAGACCGTCTCGGGGGCGGGTGACACCCTCGGCGCACTGGTCGACGACATCGACGGTCAGCACCCCGGCCTCAAGGGCCGGCTGGTGACCGACGAGGGCAAGCTGCACCGCTTCGTCAACGTCTACGTCAACGACGAGGACGTCCGGTTCACCGGCTCGCTGGACACCGCGGTCAAGGACGGCGACTCGGTCACCATCCTCCCCGCGGTCGCCGGCGGCTGACCTGATGGCCCGCTTCGCCTCCCTGGTCGACTCCCTCGGCGGCACGCCCCTGGTGGGGCTGCCGTCGCTGTCGCCCACGTCCGACGTCCGGTTGTGGGCCAAGCTCGAGGACCACAACCCGACGGGGTCGATCAAGGACCGCGCGGCGATCGCCATGATCGACGCGGCCGAGAAGGAGGGTCGGCTCCACCCGGGGTCGACCATCCTGGAGCCGACCAGCGGCAACACCGGCATCTCGCTGGCCATGGTGGCCCGCCAGCGCGGGTACCGGCTGATCTGCGTGATGCCGGAGAACACCTCGGTCGAGCGCCGCCAGCTGCTGGAGATGTACGGCGCGCAGATCATCGGCTCCCCGGCCGCCGGTGGCAGCAACGAGGCGGTGCGACAGGCCTAGGCGCTGGCGGCGGAGAACCCCGACTGGGTGATGCTGTTCCAGTACGGGAACCCG
>JAOPVM010000149.1 GCA_025966215.1 Klenkia sp. | reverse complement strand
CCGATCGACCCGGACGCGCTGACGTGCCGGTGCGGGGCCAGCGGCACCGACGCCGCGCGCAGCCGGGCCGGCAGCTCGGCGTCGGGCACGAAGCCGGTGACGGTCAGCGGGCCCAGCGCGGACAGCTCGGCCACCAGGTCCTCGTGCCCGTCCGACGGTCGGCCCAGCGCGGTGAGCCCCACGCCGTCCGGCAGCGCACGCAGCGCCTCGTCGTGGCCCTTGCCCGGGTAGAGGAAGCCGAGGACGACGACCTGCCCGTCCGGCGGCGGCACCGGGCCGGCCGGCATCGTCATCACCGGCAGCGGGACGACCACGGGGGTGCGGTCGGCGAACGCGGCGAGCCGGACGGCCTCGTGCTGGCTGTTGACCACCACCGTCGCCGCCGTCCGCACCACCGCGGCGTACGCGCGGGCCCGGCGCTGCTGGAGCACCGACCCGTCGTCGGGCGGCACGTCGTGCAGCGTGACGACCAGGGGACGGCCCAGCCCGGCCGCCACCGCGGTGAACGCCTCGGCGCTGGCCTCCGCGGTCGGGGCGAAGAGCCGGTCGGTGTAGTGCACCTGCACCACGTCGACGTCGGCCGGACCGGGGGCGACCACCGGTCCCCCGTCGGCCTCGGCGAGCTCGCGGGCGTACCGCACGACGCCGTGCTCGGCCGGCCCGACCAGCAGGTGCCCGACCCTCACGAGCTGGCGCGGTCCGCCGCGACCCGGCTGTAGACGTGGGCGTGCACCCGGCGCAGCTGGGCTCGCTGCTCGGCCCGCCAGGCCGGGTCGGCGCGATGCGGCCAGGGCCGGGTGACCGCCACCAGCACGGCACCGGTCAGCGAGGCCGTGTCCAGCCCGCGCACCTCGTCGTTGCCGTAGGTGACCACGTCGGACCACTGGTCGGCGTAGTGCCCGCAGGTGGGGGCCACGACCCGGGTGCCGACGTCCCGGCAGGCCTCCAGCCAGCCCGAGTGGGTGCCGAACCGGTGCGGCAGCACCGAGACGGCGATCGACTGCAGGTAGGCGGTGAGCTGGTCGTCGTCGTACCTGCCGTGCACGGCGAGTTCGTACTCCCCGCGCTCGGCGCCGGCGACCAGACCGGGCACGCGGGCCTCGAGGTCGACGTCGTCGTGCACGTCGACCCGCAGCCGCCCGCCACCGGACACCGCCCCCGACGCAGCGGCCCGGACGACCTCCAGCGGGTCGAGCAGGTTGGTGCGCAGCGACTTCAGGTGCACCCCGACCAGCCGCGGCTCGCGGCCGACGTCGGGCAACGGGGTGACCAGGCCGGGGTGCGCGACGACGATGCAGCTGCGCTGGAAGCGCTCGGCGATCTCGTCCGCGGCGCCCTCGGTCAGGGTCAGCACCACCTCGGCGGCGCCCAGCAGCGCAGCCAGGTGCCGGTCGTGCCGCTCCCGGGTGGAGTGGTGCGGGTTGCGCAGGTCGTGCACGGTCACCACCAGCGCGACGTGGCTGCGGCGCACCGTCTCGGTCCAGGCCAGCATCTCGTCGGGTCGCAGCCCGTCGAACCCGAAGTGCAGGTGGACCACGTCGATCTGGTCGGCGTGCGCGGCCAGGTACGCCGGGTCCAGCCAGGGGCTGGGCGCCCACGGGTCGGTCTCCGGCGGCGGCGGGCCCACCCGGAGGACCTCGGTGGGCAGCACGGCGTCCAGGTAGGGGTGCGCGTACGGGACGGTCGCGACCCGGATCACGCGGCCACCCACCCGTCCGCGGTCCGGCGCACCAGGCCGCGCTCGGCGAAGGCGTCCAGCCAGCCCTGCATCGGCCACCAGCCCCACCGGTCGGCGAAGACCCGGCCGTTGACCAGCACGTCGTCCAGGTGCTCGACCGGGGGCCGGGACACCGGATGGTGCTGGTGGAACGCCGCGGCGCCCCCCACCCAGCGCAGCGGCACCCCGGCGGCGTGCGCGGTCTCGGCGAAGTCGGTGTCCTCGCCGCCGTAGCCGGCGTAGGCCTCGCAAAAGCCGCCCAACCGGGTCCAGGTGGCCGCGGTGAGCGCGAAGGACAGCGACCAGAACAGCCGGTGGTCCTCGGCGGGCTGCACGGTGCCCTCGGGGGGCACCGGCCGGGCGGGGTGCGGGTCGGCGAGGGTGGGCAGGCTGGCCAGGTCGTAGCCCGCGGCGGACGGCGGCGGCAGGTAGCTCACGGGGCCCGAGTCGAGCACACCGTCCTGTGCGACGGCTGCGTACCGCTGGACCAGGGCGGGCGCCGGGACGCAGTCGACGTCGAGGAAGACCAGCAGCTGCGCGCCGTCGGCGATCGCGGCGGCCGCCCCGGCGTTGCGGGCCGCGGCCAGCGGGAGCCGGTCGGCAGCGGGCAGCTCGACCACGGCGGCCCGGTCACCGACCACACCGCGCACCTCGTCGTCCCCCATGGCGACCACGACGTGCTGGTCGGCCGGGCGGGTCTGCCCGGCGAGCCCGGCCAGCTGCAGGGCGAGGTGGTCGTGCCGACCGTGCACGACGGTGACGACGGCGGTCCTCACCGCCCGGCCACCGCGGTGACCACGGCAGCGGCCCGTCGCGCGGCGTCCCCGGGTGACCAACGCTCCCAGCGGTCACCACCCAGCTCCTGCGCCCGGGCGAGCAGCCCCGCCCACTCCTCGGCGGCGGGCCAGCCGGGCAACCCCACGGCGATGCCGGTGTCGTGCAGGGCCTCGGTGGTGCGGTGCTGCTCGCGGAAGGGCCGGTCCTGGGCCACGACCACGGCCGGACGGCGGGCCGCGGCGACCTCGGCCAGGGCGTTCTGTCCGGCGTGGGTGACCACGACGTCGGCGGCCGAGAGCACCGGCCACGGGTCGGCCGACCACTCCCCCGGGCCGCCGAGCACGGTCCA
>JAOPVM010000104.1 GCA_025966215.1 Klenkia sp. | reverse complement strand
AGCTGCCCGCCGCCCGGGCGGCCGCCGCCGCGCTCGCCCACCGGGCGAGCGGCCTGCTCGCCGTCGTCACCGGCAGCCGGTCGGTCGGGCGCGGACACCCGGCGGAGCGGTTGGCCCGGGAGGCGCTCTTCCTGCTGGTGTTCGGCTCCCGGCCGACGATCCGGACGGCACTGATGGACCACCTGCAGCAGCACTCAGGTTAGGCTTCCCTCACCACCGACTGAGGAGCCCGAGTTGCGCCGTACCGCCCGCCTGACCGCCGTCCTGTCCGCGTCCCTGCTGGTCGGGGGGTTGGCCGCCTGCGGGTCCGGGGACGAGGAGCCCGCCGCGGCCGGCAGTTCGAGCGGCGGCGCCTCCGCAGCAGCCTTCCCGGTGACCGTGGAGCACATCTGGGGCGAGACGACGATCGAGGAGGCGCCCGAGCGGGTCGTCGCCCTCGGGGTCACCGACTCCGACCCGCTGCTGGCCCTGGGCGTCGTCCCGGTCGCCGTCCAGCCGTTCTCCTTCTACGCCGAGACCGGCGTGGGCCCCTGGGCCGAGGAGTACCTCGACGGCGCCGAGCTCACCGTGCTCGACCCGACCGCCGAGGTCAGCGTGGAGGAGGTCGCCGCGCTGGACCCCGACCTCATCGTCGGCATCTCCGCCGGCTTCGACGAGACCGTCTACGAGCAGCTGTCCCAGGTCGCCCCCACCCTGGTGCGCCCCGAGGGCACCGCCGCCTACGGCGTGGGCCGGGACGACGCGACCCGGATGATCGCCCAGGCGCTGGGCAAGGAGGCCGAGGGCGAGGAGCTCATCGAGACCGCCAACGCCGCCTTCGACGACGCCGTCGCCGCCAACCCGCAGTTCCAGGGCGCGACCGGTGCGGTGCTGCTGCCCTTCAGCGGGGTCTACGGCGCCTACCTGCCCGCCGACGCCCGCGGCCAGATCATGGACCAGCTGGGCTTCGCCGTCCCCGAGGGCATCCTGGCCGAGGACACCGGTGAGAGCTTCTACGTCGAGCTGTCCACCGAGCGCCTGGACCTGGCCGACGGTGACGTGCTGGTGGTGCTCACCGACGAGGCCAGCGCGCCGGTCGTCGAGGCCGACGCCGTCCTGCAGGGCCTGCCGGTGGTGACCGCCGGCGGGCTGGTCCTCCCCGACGCCGACCTGCGTGGGGCGATGTCCTACAACACGGTCCTGTCGGCCCCCTTCGCCGTCGAGCAGCTCAGCCCGCTGCTGGTGGACGCGCTCGCCGCCACCGGCTCCTGAGCCAGCCGCAGACGCCCCCTCCGACCACGGTCGGCGGGGGCGTCTGCACGTCACGGTGGGGTTGCTGTGTGCCCTCCCGGTTTGACCTGTGGGGCCGGGGAGGCGGACGGTGGGGGGTCGGCTGTCCGCCTCCCACCTGCGCGGACGGTCCGGCTGCCTGTTCCCGAGCCTGAACGGAGGGGCGCCGAACCCGTGCGCCGCGACCACCGATGACCACCACACGGAGCACTCCGGGGGGCCCGGCCGACACCGGGTCGCACCCCGCGATCGCCGAGCCGCCCCCGTCCACCGCCGAGGAGAAGGGCCACCTGGACGCCGTCGTGTTCGGGGTCGCTGCGGCCATCGCGCTGGCCTTCGTCGCCTGGGGCTTCGCCAGCCCCGCCGGCCTGGGCTCCACCAGCGGCAGTGCCCTCTCCTGGATCGAGTCCAACCTGGGCTGGTTCTTCGTGCTGATCGCCTCGGGCTTCGTGGTCTACGTGATCTGGCTGGCCGCGTCCCGCTACGGGAGGATCCCGCTGGGCCGGGACGGTGAGGCGCCGGAGTTCACGACCGTCTCCTGGATCGCGATGATGTTCAGCGCCGGCATGGGCATCGGCCTGATGTTCTTCGGCGTCAGCGAGCCGTTGTCGCACTACGTCTCCCCGCCGCCGGGCACCGTCGACGCCGAGACCCCCGACGCCGTCTCCACCGCCATGGCGACCACGCTGTTCCACTGGTCGCTGCACCCGTGGGCCATCTACGCCGTCGTCGGGCTGGCGATCGCCTACGGCACCTTCCGCCGCGGCCGCACGCAGCTGATCAGCGCCGCCTTCGCCCCGCTGTTCGGGGAGAAGCGCACCAGTGGCCCGGCCGGCCGGGTCATCGACGTCCTCGCCATCTTCGCCACCCTCTTCGGGTCGGCCGCCTCGCTGGGCCTCGGTGCCCTGCAGATCGGCTCCGGCGTGGAGATCCTCGGCTGGGCCGGCGACGCCGGCAACGGCCTGCTCGTCGTCATCATCGCCGTGCTGACCACGGCCTTCGTGGCCTCGGCGGTCTCCGGCATCGCGCGCGGGATCCAGTGGCTGTCCAACACCAACATGGTGCTCGCGCTGACCCTGGCCGTGTTCGTCTTCGTGGTCGGCCCGACCGTGCTGATCCTCAACCTCATCCCGGGTGCGATCGGCAGCTACTTCTCCGACCTCGGCGAGATGGCCGCCCGCACCGAGGCCTCCGGCGGCGACGCCATGGCGACCTGGCTGCAGGGCTGGACGGTCTTCTACTGGGCCTGGTGGATCAGCTGGACGCCGTTCGTCGGTCTGTTCATCGCCCGCATCTCCCGCGGCCGCACCATCCGCCAGTTCGTCACCGGCGTGCTGCTGGTGCCCAGCGTCGTGAGCCTGGTCTGGTTCGCGGTCTTCGGCGGGGCCGGGATCGCCGCCCAGCAGGACGGCACCGACGTCGCCGGGCAGTCGACCAGCGAGGGTCAGCTCTTCGGCGTCCTGCAGCAGTACCCGCTGGCCGGCGTGGCCACGGTGCTGGTCATGGTCCTGGTGGCGATCTTCTTCGTCTCCGGCGCCGACGCCGCCTCGATCGTGATGGGCTCGCTGTCCCAGCGCGGCACCCTGGAGCCCTCCCGGTGGGTGGTCGTCTTCTGGGGCGTCGTGATGGGCGCGGTCGCGGCGATCATGCTGCTGGTGGGCGGGGACGAGGCCCTCACGGGCCTGCAGAACCTGACCATCATCGCGGCCCTGCCGTTCGCCATCGTGATGGTCGGCCTGGCGTTCTCGCTGGCCAAGGACCTGCGCAGCGACCCGATGGTGCTGCGCGGCACCGTCGCGGAGGAGGCGGTCGAGCAGGCCGTCGTGCACGGCCTCACCACGCACGGCGACGACTTCGTCATCGCGGTGCGGCAGGCACCCGACGCGGACGGCGACGGCGTGGCCGACGGGCCCACCCCGGCCCGCACGGCGGCCGGACGACGTCGGGACGGCGCGAACACCATCGCCGACGTCGGGTCGCCGATCCCGGTGCGGGAGCCCACGGGCGCGGGGCGCCCGCAGGAACCGCGGGACTGACCCAGGTCCCCGTTCCTCACCCGGCCCCGTCTCCCCTCGGGAGGCGGGGCCTCGTGGTGTCGGTGAGGATGCCTGCATGATCTTCATCGCCGTGAAGTTCCCGGTCCGCCCCGACAAGGTCGAGGAGTGGGAGCGGGTCACCGCCGAGTTCACCGCCGCCGTCCGGGCCGAGCCCGGCAACGTCTTCTTCGAGTGGTCGCGCAGCCTCGAGGAGGAGAACACCTGGGTGCTGCTGGAGTCCTTCCGGGACGGCGCCGCGGGGGAGGCCCACGTGGCCGAGCCGCACTTCCAGAAGGCGATCGACGAGATGTCCCACCTCGTCACCGACACCCCGAAGATCATCAACGTCGAGGTGCCGCAGGACGACTGGGGCGCGATGGGCGAGGTCGCCCCGCGCAGCTGAGGTCCACCGCGGGTGGGGGCGCAGGGATGCCGCGCTCCCGCCCCCCGCTCAGCGCAGGCGTCGCACCGGCACCACCATCGGCGTGCCCGAGACCGGGTCGGTGATCACCCGCGCCTCGAGGTCGAACACCTCGTCGAGCAGCTGCTCGGTCAGCACCTCGGCAGGGGTGCCCGAGGCCACCAGCACGCCGTCCTTCATCGCCACCAGTCGCTGGGCGTACCGCGCGGCCAGGTTCAGGTCGTGCAGGACGACGGCGACGGTGCGGCCCCGCTCGGCGTGCAGCCGGGCCACCAGCTCGAGCACGTCGATCTGGTGCGAGAGGTCCAGGTAGGTGGTGGGCTCGTCGAGCAGCAGCAGGTCGGTGCCCTGGGCCAGCGCCATCGAGATCCAGGCCCGCTGCCGTTGCCCACCGGAGAGGGCGTCGACCGGGCGGTCGGCCAGGTCGAGCATGTCGGTCCAGCTCAGCGCCTCGGCGACCACGGCCTCGTCGTCCCGGGACCACTGGCGCAGCCAGGACTGGTGCGGGTGCCGGCCGCGGGCGACCAGGTCGGCCACGGTCAGGCCCTCGGGGGCGATCGGGGTCTGCGGCAGCAGGCCGAGCACCCGGGCGACGTCACGGGTGGGGGTCGTGGCGATCGGCCTGCCGTCGAGCACCACCTGACCCGACGTCGGGCGCAGCAGCCGGCCCAGGGCGCGCAGCAGGGTGGACTTGCCGCAGCCGTTGGGCCCCACGATCGCGGTGAACGACCCGTCGACCAGGTCCAGGTCCAGGGAGTCCACGACGACGTTCTCGCCGTAGGCCAGCCGGACCTGCTCGGCCGCGAGTCGCACCCGCGGTGTCCCCTCGGTGTCGCGCTCGGGCTGTGCCAGGACAGCGGTCACGGGTCGGGTCCCCTCCATCAGGTGGTGCTGCGGCGGCCGCGGACGAGCAGCCAGAGCAGGTAGGGCGCTCCGATGACGGCGGTGACGATGCCGACCGGGAGCACGACGGGGAGCACGGTGCGGGCGAGCAGGTCGGCGCCGACCACGAGCAGGGCGCCGAGCAGGGCCGAGGCCAACAGCGGTGGGCGGGAGCCCCCGGCCAGCCGGACGGCGACCTGGGGGACGACGAGGGCGACGAACTGCACCGGCCCGGCCGCGGCCACGGCGGCCGCGGCGAGACAGACGGCGACCAGGACGACGGTGGCCTGCGCGCGGCCGACCCGGATGCCCAGGGCGCGGGCGGTGTCCGCACCGAACTGCAGCACGCCGAGCACCCGGGACAGGCCGAGCGCGACCGGCACCAGGACCAGCAGCGCGAGGGCCAGCGGCCAGGCCTGGTCCCAGGTGCGGGCGTTGAGCGAGCCGGTCAGCCACACGGTGGCCGCGGCGGCGTCGGTGATGTCGGAGCGGGTGAGCAGCCAGTCGACCACCGCGTAGCCCACCGCACCCAGGCCGATGCCGACCAGCACCAGCCGGTAGCCGTCCACGCCCTCGTTCCAGGCCAGGGCGAAGATCAGGAAGGCGGTGAGCAGGGCGCCGATCAGCGCGGCCACCTGCAGGCCCAGTCCGCCGAGCAGGCCGGCCGCGGCGCTGGACCCACCACCGAGCACGATCACCGCGACCGCGGCAGCCGAGGCGCCGGCGTTGATGCCCAGGGTGTCGGGGCTGGCCAGCGGATTGCGGGCGAAGGTCTGGATGAGCGCCCCGGACAGGCCCAGGGCCAGGCCGACGAGGGCCCCGACGACGATCCGGGGGGCACGCAGCTCGGTGATGACGAACTGCTGGGTCTGGTCGCCGGCGCCCACCAGCGTGCGCAGCACGTCCAGCAGCCCGATCGGGTAGTCGCCGCGGCCGATGCTGACCGCGCTGATGAGCACCAGGGCGACCAGGGCGACCACGGGCAGCAGCAGCTGGCGGGTGCGGACGACCCCGGACAGCGGCCCGATCCGCACGGTGCGCCGCTTGTCGACGTGCTGCGGGGTGGAGCGCGTGGTGATCGAGCCGCCGGCGGTCACAGGCCCACCAACCGCTTGCGGCGGACCAGCGCGATGAAGAAGGGCGCGCCGACCAGGGCGAGCACGATGCCGACCTGCAGCTCCCCGGGCCGGACGACGATGCGGCCCACGACGTCGGCGGCCAGCAGCAGGATGACGCCCAGCAGTGCGGAGCAGGGCACCAGCCAGCGGTGGTCGGGGCCGGTGAGGGCCCGGGCGACGTGCGGGACGACGAGGCCGACGAACCCGATCGGCCCACAGGCCGCCGTGGCCGCGCCGGTGAGCAGCGTGATGGAGGCGATGCCGACGACCCGGGCGAGCAGGACGTGCTGGCCCAGACCGCGGGCGACGTCCTCACCGAGCCCGAGCAGGTTGAGCGCGGGGGCGTTGACCACCGCGAGCACCAGCCCGACGACGATGAACGGCAGCACCTGCCAGGCGATGGAGGCGTCCCGGCCGGCCAGGGAGCCCACCACCCAGAAGCGGAAGCTGTCCAGGGTCTGGCTGTCGCTGACCAGCACCGCGCGCACCAGGGCGTAGAGCAGGGCCGACAGCGCCGCTCCGGCCAGCGCCAGGCTGACCGGGGTGGCCCCGCCCCGGCCGCTGGAGCCGATGGCGAACACCGCGACCGAGCCGGCCAGCGCGCCGCCGAAGGCGAACCAGACGTCGCCGGCGGGGGTGGTCACGCCCAGGATGAAGATCGCCAGGACGACGGCGGCCGAGGCGCCCGCGGCGACCCCGAGCAGGCCCGGGTCGCCCAGCGGGTTGCGGGTGTGGCCCTGCATGAGGGCCCCGGCGACGCCGAGGGAGAGCCCGACCAGGATGCCGAGCAGGGTGCGGGGCACCCGGAGCTCGCGGATGACCACGGCCTCGTCGCCGGGGAAGCCGCTGTCGGTGAGGGCCTGCCACACCGTGCCGAGCCCGATCGCTCGGGTGCCGACGGCGATGCTGAGCCCGCACACCACGACGGTGAGCGCGAGCAGCAGCCAGAGTCCGCCGATCCGGGTGCCCGCGCTGCGCAGCAGTCCGCGCCGGGGCTGGTCGCCGCCGGGTGGGGCCGGTGCGTCTGCCAGGGCTGCCGCGGCGCGCTGGGGCACGGGCGTCTCCTGGTGGCGGGGCTGGGACACGGCCCTGCGGGACCATGATCGGTTAGCCTCACCTTACCGCCGGGGTTGTGCACCGGGTCAACCCGGGTGTGGCGGCTCTCACGCCTCCGGCGGGAATCCCGCGGCTCAGGCCCGACGCAGCCCGGCGAGGACCAGGGCGGCCAGCTCGGCGTAGGCAGCGGCGTCGTCCAGGCCGGTGGCGGTGCTGATCTCACCGGAGTGGATCGCCCCCATCACCTGGGCGACCACGGCACCGACGAAGGAGGCGTGCACCGGCCGGATCGTCCCGGCCGCCACACCCTCGCTGACCAGCTGCTGCACCCGCCGGGCCGCCGTCCGGGTGTTGCGGGCGTAGACCTCCCCCGCCGGCGGGAACGCGGCCAGGTCGGCGAAGAAGGCCGGCCCGGCCGGCCGCAGCTGCTCGCTGACCGCCAGCAGGTAGGCCTCGATCCGCTCCCGGGGGTCGACCGGGTCGGCGGCGCGGGACTCCACGGTCTGCGTGGCCCGGGCGAAGAAGCGCCGGACGACGGCGACGACCAGCTGCTCCTTGCTCCCGGCCACCGCGTAGAGCGTGCTCTTGGAGCAGCGCAGGCGGCGGGCGAGGTCCTCGAGGGTGAAGGAGGCGAACCCCTCGGCCAGGAACAGGTCGACCAGCTCGTCCAGCAGGGCTTCACGGCGGGCCGGTCCGCGGGTCGCCGCTCTGGCCGTGGTCACGCCGCCCAGGCTATCTTCTGTACCGAACGCCGTCCTGCAGTACTGATGAGAGGTCCCGTCATGCCGGTCCAGCGTCTGGTCCCCACCCAGGAGGCAGCCGACCTCCTCGAGCTCACCCGTGAGCTGGCCCGCGAGGAGCTGGCGCCGAAGGTGGTCGCCGCGGAGGCCGACGAGGTCTTCCCGCGCGAGGCGTTCCGCACCCTGGGCCGCGCGGGTCTGCTCGGGCTGCCCTACGCCGAGGAGTTCGGCGGCGGCGCCCAGCCCTACGAGGTCTACCTCCAGGTGCTGGAGGAGATCAGCGCGGTGTGGGCGGGCGTGGGCGTCGGGGTGAGCGTGCACGGGCTGTCCTGCTTCGGGCTGGTCACCCAGGGCACCGACGAGCAGAAGCAGCGGCTGCTGCCGGACATGCTGGGCGGGGAGCTGCTCGGCGCCTACTGCCTGTCCGAGCCGCACGCCGGCTCCGACCCGGCCGCCATGCGCACCACCGCCGTCCGCGACGGCGACGACTACGTGCTCACCGGGGAGAAGGCCTGGGTGACCCACGGGGGCGAGGCCGACTTCTACAAGGTGATGGCGCGGACGTCGGACCACCGCTCGCGCGGGATCTCCTGCTTCCTGGTCCCGGCCGACAGCGACGGCCTGGTCGCCGACCCGCCGGAGCGGAAGATGGGCCTCACCGCCCAGGCGACGGCGACCATGCGCCTGGACGGGGTCCGGGTGCCGGCCGACCGCCGGCTCGGCGAGGAGGGCATGGGCCTGCCGATCGCGCTGGCCGGGCTGGACGCCGGGCGGCTGGGCATCGCCGCGGTCGCCGTGGGTCTGGCGCAGGGCGCACTGGACGACGCACTGGGCTACGCGAAGGAGCGGGAGACCTTCGGCGTCCCGATCATCGAGCACCAGGGCCTGGCGTTCCTGCTGGCCGACATGTCCGCTGCGGTGGAGAGCGCCCGGGCGATGACTCTGCACGCCGCGCGGCTCAAGGACGCCGGCCTGCCGTACTCCCGGCAGGCCTCGATCGCCAAGCTCGTGGCCACCGACAACGCGATGAAGGTGACCACCGACGCCGTCCAGGTGCTCGGCGGCTACGGCTACACCCGGGACTTCCCGGTCGAGCGCTACATGC
>JAOPVM010000087.1 GCA_025966215.1 Klenkia sp. | reverse complement strand
CGTGGCCATCGCCTGGGCGCTGCAGGCCGCGGCCGACGTGTGCGCCGCCGACCCGGCGTCCGGTGCGGCCGGCCGTGAGGTGCTGGGGTCGCGCTTCCGCTGGCTGACCGCGCCGCGCTCGACGGTGGTCCAGCCTGGCCCGGTGCACACCGGGCTCACCACCGACCCCGTCGCCGAGGCCGACCGGCTGCTCGAGCTGCTGGTGCTGCCGCCGAGCTGATCAGCCCGGGAACAGCGCGTCGACCCGGCGGGCCAGCTCGACGTCGAGTTCGGTCACCCCGCCGGCGTCGTGGGTGGCCACCGAGACCCGTAGGCAGTCGTAGCGGACGTCGATGTCGGGGTGGTGGTCCATCTCCTCGGCGATCTCCGCGATGGCCACCACGGCCTCGATCGCCGCCCGGAAGGAGGGCAGGTCCAGCCGCCGGTAGATGCCCTGCGGGTCACCGTCCCAGTGGGTGAGCTCGGCGACCGCGGCCGCCACCTCCTCGGGGGACAGTGCTGCAGGTCGCGACATGCGCCGAGTGTCGTGCCCCCGGCGCCGTTGCGCAGTTCGGCCCCGTCCCGGGGAGGGACGGGTCCCTCCGTCAGGAGTGCAGGCCGCACTCCACCTTGGCCCGCCCGGCCCAGCGGCCTGCGCGGGGGTCCTCGCCGGGGGCGACCGGGCGGGTGCACGGCGCGCAGCCGATCGAGGCGTAGCCGATCTCGACCAGCGGGTTCACCGGGACCTGGTGCAGCGCGACGTAGCTGTCCACGTCGTCGGTGGTCCAGGCCGCCAGCGGGTTGACCTTGACCATGCCGCACTTGGCGTCCCAGTCGACGAGCCGGGTGTCCCGGCGGGTCTCGGACTCGTCGCGGCGCACCCCGGAGCCCCAGGCGTCGAAGCCGGCCAGGGTGCGGGCCAGCGGCTGGACCTTGCGCATGTCGCAGCACAGGTCGGGGTCGCGGTCGTGCAGCGCGGGTCCGAACTCGGCGTCCTGCTTGGCGACGGTCTTCTCCGCCTCCACCGACAGCACCCGGATGTCGAGCACCGAGGCGATCCAGTCGCGGGTGCCGATGGTCTCGGCGAAGTGGTAGCCGGTCTGCAGGAAGACCACCTGCACGCCGGGGTGCGCCCGGGCAGCGAGGTGGGCCAGCAGCCCGTCGGCCATCGAGGAGGTGATCGCGAAGGAGTCGCCGAAGGTCTCCCCGGCCCAGCGCAGCACGGCGAGGGCCTGCTCGACCGGGTCGGTGATCCCCGCGAAGCGGGCATCCGCCTCGGCTGCGAGCTCCGGTGTCGGCTCGGTCAGTGCCGTCGTCACGGTCGCGCCACCCCTGTCCCGGTTCCTCGGAGGACGAAGGTCCGCAGGCAGGACCCGCAGTGCCACTCGTCCTCGGTCTCGCGCGGCCGGAGGGTCTCCTCACCGCAGTACGGGCAGTAGAACGGCGGGAGCCGCCGGGTTCTTCCGGCGCCCGCGGGGGAGGACGTCAGCGCAACCAGTCCTCGTCGGCCCGCGCGGCGTAGGCGGCGAACTTCTCGCCCTCGGTGCGGTGCTGCAGGTACCCGGTCAGCACGCGCTCGACGTAGTCGGCGGTGTCGGTGGCGGCGACCTTGTGGCCACGCAGCTTGCGGCCGATGGAGGAGGTGAAGCCCAGGTGCCCGCCGAGGTGGACCTGGAAGCCCTCCTCGCCGGCGACCATCATCCCCTTGAACCCGATGTCGGCGGTCTGGAACCGGGCGCAGGAGTTCGGGCAGCCGTTGACGTTGATCGTGATCGGCTCGTCGAAGTCGGGCAGCCGGCGCTCGAGCTCGGCGGTGAGCTCCTTGGCGTGGCCCTTGGTCTCCACGATCGCCAGCTTGCAGAACTCGATGCCGGTGCAGGCCATCGTCGCCCGCCGGAAGGCGCTGGGGCGCACCTGCAGGTCGTGCTCGGCGAGTGCTGCGACCAGCTCCTCCACGGACCCGTCGGGGACGTCGAGGACGACGAGCTTCTGGTCGGCCGTCGTCCGGATCCGGCCCTGCCCGTACCGGTCGGCGAGGTCGGCGACGGTGCCCAGCAGCTCGCCGCCGATCCGGCCGGTGTTCAGCGCGAAGCCGACGGCGTTGCGGCCGTCGCGCTGGCGGGCGACGCCGACGTGGTCGCGCTGGTCGGTGGCCGGCTGCGCGGGGATGACGCCGTCCGGCAGTGCCTCGTGCAGGTACTCGTCCTGCAGCACCTGGCGGAACTTCTCGGGGCCCCAGTCCGCGATGAGGAACTTGATCCGGGCGTGGGTGCGCGAGCGCCGGTACCCGTAGTCGCGGAAGACGCTGCAGACCCCGGCCCAGACGTCGGACACCTGGTCGGGCCGGACGAACACCCCGATCCGCTGGGCGAACATCGGGTTGGTGGACAGCCCGCCGCCGACCCACAGGTCGTAGCCGACCTCGCCGGCTGCGTTGCGCACGCCGACGAAGGCGACGTCGTTGATCTCGTGGTTGGTGCAGTGGTGCGTGCAGCCCGAGATCGAGGACTTGAACTTGCGCGGCAGGTTGGAGAACTGCGGGTCTCCGATGTACTTCTCCACGACGTCGGCGATCACGTCGGTGGCGTCGAGCAGCTCGTCGTCCAGCTCCCCGGCGAGCGGGCAGCCCAGCACGACGCGGGGGGTGTCGCCGCAGGCCTCGGTGGTGGACAGCCCGACGGCCTCCAGGCGCTCCCAGATCGTGGGCACGTCCTCGATCCGGATCCAGTGCAGCTGCACGTTCTGCCGGTCGGTGACGTCGGCGACGCCGCGGCCGAACTCGGTGCTGATCCCGGCGATCACCCGCAGCTGCTCCGAGGACAGCTGCCCGCCGTCGATCCGCACCCGCAGCATGAAGTACGGCGCCTCGAGGTCCTCGGGCTCCAGCACGGCGGTCTTCCCACCGGGGATGCCCGCAGCGCGCTGGGTGTACAGCCCCATCCAGCGCATCCGGCCGCGCAGGTCACCGGGGTCGATCGAGTCGAACCCGCCCTTGGCGTAGACGTCGATGATCCGCTGCCGGACCTCCAGGCCGTCGGAGTCCTTCTTCATCCGCTCGTTGGGGTTCAGCGGCTCGCGGTAGCCGAGGGCCCACTGGCCCTGCGCCTTCTGGGTGGGGGGCATGGGAGGACTCCATCTGGTGCTGCGGGGGGACGGGGCGCGGCTGCTCAGAAGGGTCGACAGGCGGCGCTGGTGCTGCGGCCCAGGTCGACGTGCAGGCGTGCCACGAGGCGCGCGTCGTGCACAGCGAGGGGTCCGGTCACGCCGCCGAGTCTCCCACAGCCGACATCGCCGCCCGGACCGCAGCCACCGCCTCGGGCAGCGGGACCAGGGAGGTGTCGACCCGCAGCTCGGCGCGCACCGGGACCTCGTAGGGGTCGCTGACCCCGGTGAACCCGGCGATCTCCCCGCTGCGGGCCCTGGCGTACAGGCCCTTGACGTCGCGGGCCTCGCACACCTCCAGCGGCGTGGACAGGTGCACGAGCACGAAGCGACCGTGCGCCTCGACCAGCGCCCGGGCCTGCTCGCGGGCCTCCTCGAACGGGGCGATGGCGGCGATGACGACGGTGCCGCCGTGCTTGACCACCTCGCCGGCCACCCAGCCGATCCGGTGGATGTTCAGGTCCCGGTCGGCCCGGCTGAAGCCGAGCTCGGAGGACAGGTGCGTGCGGACGACGTCCCCGTCGAGCACGGTCACGGGGGTGCCCTCGGCCGCCAGCTCGGCGACGAGCGCGTCGGTGATCGTGGACTTGCCGGCCCCGGAGAGGCCGGTCAGGAGGACGGCGACACCACTCATGCCGACGATCCTCTCAGTCGACGGGCGTGGCCCCGAAGGAGCGCCAGGCGCTCTCCACCTCCGCCAGCTCGGCGACCGCGGTCGGCAGCCTCCCGGCCACGACGTCGGCGAGGGTGACCTGCTCGAGCACGCGGCGGTAGGAGTCCCGGGCGGCGACCCAGACGCTGGTCAGCTCCGCGGCGACGCCGGGGTAGGTGGCGTCCTCGGGTCGTTGGCCGTGCACCTCGGCGAGGAAGCCCTGCTCCACGCGCATGACCCGGGCGATGGACACCTCGGCCGGGGGGAGGGCGAGCCGGTAGCCGCCGTCCCGGCCGCGCTGGCTGGTGACGAGCCGGGCGTGCTGCAGGTCGCCGAGGATCGCCTGCAGGAACCGGGCGGGGATGCCCTGGCGCTCGGCGATGCGGTCACAGGTGAGGGCGTCGGGACTCGCGGCGGCCAGCTCGATGGCTGCCCGTACCGCGTAGTCGACCCGGGCAGAGATGCGCACGGGGGTCATCCTGCCCGGTCTGGGAAGCTGAGGGGATGTCCCAGCTGCGATTCACCACGCTGGTGGACGCCCCGCTCACCGTCACCTCCGACGTCGCCCGCGGTCTGGGTCGTCCCTGGCCGTGGCCGCTGCGGGAGGTGTCCGCCCGTCGTCCCGAGGAGGACGTGTTCACCGGCGGGGGCGGGCTGATCGGCACCGTCACACACACCCGGCGCTTCCACCCGACCGGGGCCGGCACCCTGGTCGAGGAGCAGGTCGACTGGACCTCCCGGGTGCCCGGCGTCCTGGGCCGGCTGCTCGACCAGACCCTCGTCCGTCGGCGGCTCACCCGGGCGATGCAGGCGCACCTGGACCTGCTCGCCGCGGCCGCACAGCGCCGGGCCGAGGACGTCGTGCAGGTGGTGGGTGCAGCACTCGTGGCCGACGGCCGGGTGCTGGTGGCCCGCCGGGGGTCGGGGT
>JAOPVM010000067.1 GCA_025966215.1 Klenkia sp. | reverse complement strand
GACGACGCCCGCGGCCTCCAGCGGACCCGCGGTGACCGCGCCCACGGCCACGGCCAGGACGCCGGCGGCGAACCCGGCCAGCACCTCGGACCGGACGCCCTCCTCGGCGGCCACCTGGAGCAGGCTGGCCGCCGCGGGGGCAGAGGTGAAGGTGACCGCGTCGACGCCGTGGGCGGCGATGGTGTGCACCAGCCGACGCAGGGGCGCGGTGTCCTCGGGCAGCACCCACCGGTAGACCGGCACCTGCAGCACGTCCGCCCCCGCCGCGCGCAGGCCCCGGACCAGGTCCGGCAGCGGGTCCCCGTGCAGCTGGACGGCGATCCGCCGGCCCGCCAGCGGGCCCTCGGCGCCGGACAGCAGGTGGCTGAGCACCTCGGCGGAGCTCTCCGACTCCGGCGACCAGGCATCGACGAGGCCGCCCCCGCGGATGGCCCCGCGCGCCTTGGGGCCGCGGGCCATCACCCGGGCGCCGGCCAGGTGGGCGACCACCGGCAGGTCCCAGGCGTCGGCGGCCTCCAGCCAGCCCCGGAACCCCACGCCGGTGGTGGCCACGACGAGGTCCACCGGCGCCCGGAGCACCTCCCGGGTCGCGGCCACCAGCTCCGCATCGTCGGACAACGGGACGATCCGGATCGCCGGTGCGCAGACGACCCGGGCGCCCCGGCGGTCCAGCAGGGCGGCGAGCTCCTCCGCGCGGCGGGCGGCCGTCACCGCGACGGTGTACCCGGCCAGCGGCAGGGGTCCGGGGGCAGCCGTCGCCGGGGCGCTCTCGGTCATCGACCCATGGTGTCCCTCCGGTGTTCCGAGGGTGTGTCGCGCCGGACCCGAGGGTCGCGGCCACGGCGGCGCGGCGCGCTCGGATTCCCCGCCGGCCGGGCCTGACCCGGTCCGACGTCATCCCCGCGGGGCAGGTCCCTGCTCGGGCAGCCGCGCCACGACCTCGCGGGCCAGGTCGGCCAGCCGGGCCCGGGCCGGCTGCGCTGTCCGCACGCCGACGGCCTCCAGCGGGGCCGCGGTGACCGGGCCGACGCACACCGCGACGACCCGGGAGAACCCGGCGAGGACCTCGGCGCGGACGCCCTGCTCGTCGGCCACCTGCAGCAGGCTGGTCGCGGCGGGTGCGGAGGTGAACGTGACCGCGTCGAGGTCGCGGGCGGCGATGCGGTGCACCAGGGCCCGCAGCGGGCCGGTGTCGGCGGGGGGCTCCCAGCGGTAGACCGGCACGGTGAGCACCTCGGCACCGGCGCCGCGGAGGCCCTCGACCAGGTCGTGCAGCGGGTCCCCGTGCAGCTGGACGGCGATGCGACGGCCGGCCAGCGGGCCCTCGGCGCCGGAGAGCAGGTGCGCGAGCACCTCCGTCGAGCTCTCCGACTCCGGCGACCAGGCGTCCACCAGCCCGGCGCCGCGGATCGCGCCACGGGCCTTCGGACCGCGGGCCAGCACCCGGGCGGTGGCGAGGTGCTCGACCAGCGGGAGCTCCCAGGCCGTCGCGGTGTCCACCCAGCCCCGGAAGCCGACGCCGGTCGTGGCCACCGCCAGGTCGACGGGGGCGGCGAGCACGGCGCGGGTGGCGGCGACCAGGTCGGTGTCGTCGGCCAACGGGACGACGCGGATCGCCGGGGCGTGCACGACCTGGGCTCCCCGCCGCTCGAGCAGGGCGACCAGCTCGGCCGCGCGGCGCTCGGCGGTCACCGCCACGGTGTAGCCGGTCAGCGGCAGGTCGGTCACGGCGTCACCGTCGCGGTGTGTGCGGCGATCGCCCCGGCGGTGGTCAGCCGGACCTCGTCGCGGCGGGCGGCCACGTGCGTCAGCGCCGTCGGCAGCGGACGCAGCCGGTGCGGGTGACCGACGACGTGGGGGTGCAGCGCGATGCCCATCGCCAGCGCGCAGCGGGGCTGCTCGACCATCTCGTCGACGGTGGCGACCACCACGTCGGCGGCCTCCTGGCCGGACACCCCGCCCGGGGCGAGCTCGGCGCCCCGGCCGCGGCCGTCGTCGACCTCGAGGTCCACGGCCAGGGAGACGGCCAGCCGCTTCCCGTCCGGCCGGTCCCAGACCGGGCGGTCGGGCAGGGCGCTGGAGGCGTACCGGCCGTGTTCTGCGGTGCTCACCCGCCCGAGCATGCCGCTCCTCAGCAGACGCTGTCGCGCGGGGCCGGGACGCCCAGGCCGAACAGCCGGCGGGCCCGGATGCCGAGCCAGGTGCCGGCCAGCGCGGCGATGCCCCAGATCCAGCCGGACGCACTGCCCGAGGCGATCCCGGCCAGGTAGGCGCCGATGTTGCAGCCGCTGGCCAGCCGGGCGCCGACACCCATCAGGACCCCGCCGAGGACGGCGGCGGCCGCGGTGCGGGCCGGGATGCCGCGGTGCAGCACCCAGGCGCCGCCGGCAGCGGAGGCGAGCGCCGCGCCGACCATGATCCCGATGTTGGTCAGCGACACGGTGTCGGTGAGCACGGGGGCGGCGAGCTGGGCCGAGCGCGAGCCCGACCAGTACAGCCACTCCTCGGGGTGCAGGCCCACCAGCTGCAGCAGCTTGGCGCCCCACAGGGTGAACGCGCTGGTGATGCCCCAGGCGCCGCCGGAGACCAGCAGCACCCCGGCGCCGAGCACCGACAGCACGAGCGCGCCGACCCACAGCGGCCAGGAGCCGCGCAGCACCCGGGCCACGCCGTGTGCCGAGGGCGGCGGCTCGGTGGGCGGGGGCACCCGGCGGCGCTGCACCGCGGCCGACACCGACCAGACGACGGCCAGCAGCGCGAGGGTCACCGCCCAGGAACCGGCCCAGCCGACGTGGTCGGACAGCAGGAACGCCGGGAACGCCGGCAGGTCGTCGACCAGCGGGAACGCCCAGGCGTAGAGCACCGTGCCGGCGATGAACCCGCCCAGGGTCAGCAGGATCGAGGACTGGCCCGAGCCGACCGCGAACAGCGTGCCCGAGGCACACGCCCCGCCCAGCTGCATGCCCACGCCGAACAGCACCGCACCGGCCACCAGCCCGACGCCCAGCGACCCGGCCGAGGGTCCCGGCGTCGTCCCGAACAGGCCCGTGCCGGTGCCCAGCACCAGCGCGAAGAGCGTCGCCGTCGTGCCCAGCAGGAGCGTGTGGGCGCGCAGCCCGCTGCCGTTGCCCACCGCGACCAGCTGCCGCCAGGCGGAGGTGAACCCGAACCGGCTGTGGAACAGCGCCGCCCCCAGGCCGAGGCCCAGGCCCAGCAGCACCGCCTGCTGCGCCCCGTGCCGGACGGCGACGAACCCGACCAGTCCGACGGCGAGGACGGCGGCCACGCCCAGCGGCACCCAGCGGACACCGGGCGCGGGCGCCGACGGCGGGGTGGGGGAGGACGTGGGTGGTCGGAGCAGTGCGGTGGTGGCCACGTCGGCCACGCTAGGTCAGAGCAGGGTGAAGGCCGTCGGCCCCGGGTCCTCGGCGGGGTCGCCGTCCACGAGCAGGTCCGCCCGGGCCCGGGTGCCCTCCCGGGCGAAGACGAGCGACTCGGCGGTCGCCCACGCCGGCTGGAACGCCGTCATCGCCGCGCCGCCGCGCTCGGCCCAGCGCCGCGCGCACACCTCCGGCGGGGCCTGCACCCACACCCGCAGCGTGACCAGGTGGTCGATCGACCGGGCGGCCGCGCCGCAGCCCTCCACCACCAGGCACGTCCCGGCCGGGACCGTCCTCGGCACGAGGAAGGCGCCGGCGTGCCAGTCGTAGGCGGCGAAGACGGCGTCCCGGCCGGCCGCCACCGGCGTCAGCACCTGCTCGGTGAGCCGTTCGGTGACCCCGTCCAGCGTCCAGCCGGCGTAGAGGTCGTCCAGGTGCACCACGGGCGCGGTCAGCTCGGCGGCCAGCCGGTCGGCGAACGTCGTCTTGCCCGACCCGGCCGGGCCGTCGACGCAGACCAGCCGGGTGCTGCCGCCCAGCAGCGGGGGAGCGGCCCGCACCCGGTCGGCGAGCTCGGCGAACCTCACGGCCGGACGGCGGTCCAGGTCTGCACCTGCGCACCGCTGCCGACGACGTCCCCGCGGCTGGCGAGCAACCGGACGTGCGCGTCGGTCTCGGTCACCGCGAACACCCGCATGCTGCGTTCGTAGGACGACCACGGCCGTGACCAGGTCAGGTGGGCCGCCAGCTCCCACGGCGTGCTGCCCGGGTGCGCCCGGACGGCGTCCAGGAGCTCGGCCAGCCGGGTCTCGTGGTGGGCCTGCAGCTCGGCGGCCCGGGCCGCGAGTCCGGTGAAGCGCCACTCGTGGGCGGGGAGCACCTCGGTGGGCTCGGGCCGGTCCCCGACGGCGCCCAGCGAGGACAGGTAGTCCCGCAGCGGGTCGGGCGCCCCGCCGGACTCGGTGGAGATGTTCGGGCTGATCCGCGGCAGCACGTGGTCCCCGGACAGGAACAGCCCGGTGCGCTCCTCGGCGAAGCACAGGTGCCCGGCGGTGTGGCCCGGGGTGTGCACCGCGCGCAGCGACCAGCCGGGGAACGCGGCCAGGTCGCCGTCCAGCAGCTCGCGGTCGGGGACGGCCATCTGGGTGAACCGGGTCCAGCGCTCGGGGTCGCCGACGTCGGCCGCGGCGGTCGCTGGGTCCGCGCCCAGCCCGACCATGAACGCCACGTTGCGCTCCACCGCCTGGTCTCCCGTGCGCTGCGACCACTGCCGGACGACGTCGCCGTCGGCGGGGTGCATGGCGATCCACGCGCCGCTGGCCTCCCGCACCCGGGCGGCCAGGCCGAGGTGGTCGTAGTGCATGTGGGTGACCAGCACCCCGGCCACGTCGGTGACGTCGGCGCCGATGCCGGCCAGCCCGCCGGTCAGGGCCTCCCAGCCGGCGTCGGACTCCCAGCCGCAGTCGACCAGCCCGATGCCGCCGCCCGCGAGGGCGAAGGCGTAGACCGAGACGTAGCGCAGCGGGTTGTGCGGGATGGGCACCGGGATCGACCAGAGATCCGGTCGCAGCTGCTCCACCGGGGGGAGCTCCCTGGCCTGCCAGGCCGAGTGCTGGGCGGCTCCGGTGATCTCGCTGATGGTCGACACCCCTGGGACAGTAGGGGGGTGACCACTCCAACGACGCCGCCCACCGTCGAGGCCACCCCGCTCCGGATGCGGATCTGGTTCGGTCTCGGTGCCGCTGTCGTGATCGGGGTGATGATCACCGTGTCGGTGCTGCTGAAGACCTCGACCACCGGGGTGGTGGCCTTCCGGACGTCGGACCAGGTGGCCACCATGGGCATCGGGCTCCTGCTGGGCGGGGCGATCCTCTACTGCGCCCGGCCGCGGATGACCGCCGACGCCGACGCGGTGACCGTGCGCAACATCGTGGGCACCCACGTGGTGCCCTGGGAGCACGTCCGGGCGGTGCGGTTCGACGAGCACTCGCCGTGGGCCAGCCTGCTGCTCAGCGACGAGGACGAGATGTCGGTGCTGGCCGTGCAGGCCGCCGACGGCGAGCGCGCGGTGCGCGCAGTGGAGGGCATGCGTGCCCTGCTGGCCGCCAGCCGGGTCGACGGGGTAGTCTGAACGGCGCCTCACCCCGCTACATGAGGCGCACCACCGCGACGACCCCGCCCCGGGTCGTCGCACCAAGAGGAGCCCGCTCCCACCTGGCGCCGTCACAGGCACCCAGGTCACCCGGAAGACCGGGGCCGGTTCGCCGGCCCTGGCTCGCCCCACCCCTCACCGGGTCGAGGGCGTGACCGGACGAGTGGGCCCCGTCGGCTGAGCCGACGGGGCCACCACTCGTTGCCGGACTGCCGGGCCGGGACGCTGACTCCTCACCGCAGAACGCAGAGGAGAGGCCATCACCGAGCCCCGCATCAACGACCGCATCCGCGTCCCCGAGGTCCGCCTCGTCGGACCCGAGGGCGAGCAGGTCGGCATCGTGCCGATCGGCGAGGCCCTGCGCCTGGCCCAGGACTCCGAGCTCGACCTCGTCGAGGTCGCTCCGATGGCCCGGCCGCCCGTCGTCAAGCTGATGGACTACGGCAAGTACAAGTACGAGGCCGCTCAGAAGGAGCGCGAGGCCCGGCGCAACCAGACGCAGACCGTCATCAAGGAGTTGCGTCTGCGACTGAATATCGACCCGCACGACTACGAGACC
>JAOPVM010000059.1 GCA_025966215.1 Klenkia sp. | reverse complement strand
CGGCGGGGTGGGCCGGCGGTGCGCGGTGACCGCGGCCAGCGGGGCGGTGAACCCGCGACGCAGCACCGCCCAGCCACACGCAGACCAGCCCAGCCGACCGGCGACCGCGACGACGTCCCCGGGCCGGGCGCCGCCGCGGGTCACCGGCGCCCGGCCCTGCAGGTCGCCCAGCACGGTCACCGAGAGCACCACCGAGGAGCTGTCCGGGGCGCACGCCACGGTGTCCCCGCCGACCACGGCCGCCCCGTGCGGGGCGCACTCGGCGGCCAGCCCGGTGGCCACTCCCTCCAACCAGGTCGTGGGGGTGCTCGCCGGGCAGGCCAGTCCCACCAGCAGCGCCGTGGGCACCGCCCCCATGGCGGCGACGTCGGCGAGGTTGGCGGCTGCGGCCTTGTGCCCGACGTCCTCGGCGGAGGACCAGTCGCGGCGGAAGTGCCGGCCCTCGACGAGCACGTCGGTGCTGGCCACCACCCGGGCGTCGGGGGTGCGGACGACGGCGGCGTCGTCACCGGGGCCGACGTCGGCCAGCGCGGCGGTCCCGGCCCGCGCCAGCACCCGGTCGATCACCCCGAACTCGCCCACCACGGCGACGCTGTCGGCGGTGTCGACCGGCGGCACCAGGGGCCGGGGACGCGTCACCGGGCACCCCCCGCCGCTGAGGTACGTTGCCGATCAGCTCGCCGTCCGGCGGGGCGCACGTCGGTGCGCGCACTGCACTGCCCGAGGGGGGCTCTCCCGTGGTCCACGCGTACATCCTGATCCAGACCGAAGTCGGCAAGGCAGCCGCGGTCGCCTCGACCATCGCCGGGATCTCCGGGGTGACCAAGGCCGAGGACGTCACCGGCCCCTACGACGTCATCGTGCGCGCCGAGGCCGGGTCCGTGGACGAGCTCGGCCGCCTCGTCGTGGCCCGGGTGCAGTCGGTGGACGGGATCACCCGCACGCTGACCTGCCCGGTCGTCAACCTCTGACCAGGCCCGACCTGAGCACCGGCACCGCGGCCCCCGAGGACGGGACGCCTGCGGAGACCCCGACCGACCCGACCCGCCGGGCCGCGCTGATCGCCACCGCGGTCGCCGTCCCGGTGGTGGTGGCGCTGCTGGTCGTGGTGAACGTGTTCGGCCCCGGGTCCGAGGACACGTCCGGGTCCGGGGACGACGGCAGCGCGGTCGCCGAGGTCGACGGGCAGCCGGTGTCCCCCCGCGACGAGAGCCCGGTCGAGGTCGCCACCCCGCCGATCACGCCCGAGGCCGACGCCGCCTGCCCGGCGCTGATGAGCCAGCTGCCGCTGGAGCTGGTCGGTGACCCCTCCCGTCGGGTGGACTCCGACTCCCCCTACGCGTACGCCTGGGGCGACCCGGCGACGACGCTGGTCTGCGGCGTCGACCCGGCACTGCAGCCGGACTCCTTCGTCGTCACCGTCACGGGCCTGTCCTGGACCGTCGACACCTCCGACGCCACGGTGAACGTCTGGACGACGACCGACCGGACCGTGCCCGTGCAGGTGCGCATCCCCGCCAGCACCGACGGCGCCGCCGCCACCGCGCTGGGGCCGATCATCACCGCCGCGATCCCGGCAGCCTGACGGTGGCCGCCCGGCGCTGCCCCTGCGGCACCGGGCTGCCCTACGACGAGTGCTGCGGCCGGCTGCACACCGGCGCCGCGCGCGCGGCGACCGCCGAGCAGCTGATGCGCTCCCGGTACAGCGCCTTCGTCGTCGGCGACCCGGCCCACCTGCTGGCCACCTGGCACCCCGACACCCGCCCCGCCGACCTCGAGCTGGACGGCGCCACCCGCTGGACCGGCCTGGACGTGCTGGCCACCACCGGCGGCTCGATGCTCGAGGCCGAGGGCACCGTGGAGTTCCGGGCCTCCTACGTGCGCGACCGCGAGCGAGGGGCCCAGCACGAGGACAGCCGCTTCACCCGGGTCGCGGGCCGCTGGGTCTACCGGGACGGCGTCGCGCTGCCCTAGCCGCGGGGCAGCAGCTCCAGCTGGGCCAGGGTGGCCGCGTGCGCCTCGGCGAGGGCGGCCTCCGGGTCGGGGGCGACGGCGGCCACCGCGACGGTGAAGGGGCCGTGCGCGCACCAGACGAAGGCGGCCGGGCCGCCGAGACCGGTGTCGGCCGCCGGGGCGTCCACGGTGAGCAGCGAGCACCCGGCGGGCAGGTCGTCGGGGTCCCGGTCGGGGCTGCCGCCGTAGTACTCGGTGTCGTTGCGGGCCAGGTCCGCGGCGTAGGCGGCGGCACCGGAGACCCCGGTGAACTGGTCGACGAACACCGACGTCAGGTCCGGCGCGTCCTTCCAGAACCGCTCCCACCCCCACCGGTAGCCGTAGTCGGCCAGCACCTGGGCCTCCCTCCCGGGGTCCTCGGCGTACCCGGCGACGTCCTGGACGGTCTTCGCACCGGCCGGGGGGTCGAGATCGGCGTCGGGCACCCGGGGCAGACCCGAGGGGACGTCGGCCAGCACCAGGTCGCCCAGGTCGTCGGCGGTGGCCGGCAGCACGGCCGGCCGGGACGTGCCCGCGGCCGCGGTGGCGGCGCCGGGGACGGCGTCCCCGCACCCGGTGGTCAGCACCAGCAGCAGCACGACCGCGGTGCCACCGAGCAGCTGCCGCCTCACCCGGCGAGCGCGCTCGCCACGAGACGGTCGACCAGGTCCGGGTAGGGGACGCCGGAGGCCGCCCACATCCGCGGGAACATCGAGATCGGCGTGAACCCGGGCATGGTGTTGACCTCGTTGACCACCAGCCGGTCGGCACCGGTGTCCGGGTCGGTGCCCAGGAAGAAGTCGACCCGGGCCAGGCCACGGCAGTCCAGGGCGAGGTAGGCCCGGCGGGAGACCTCCTGCACGGCGGCGGTCTGGGCCGACGTCAGGTCGGCGGGGACGTCGAAGTCCACGGCGTCGTCGAGGTACTTGGCGTCGAAGTCGTACCAGTCGACGCCGGCACGCAGCTTGATCTCCGCAGGCAGGCTGGTCTCGGGCAGCCCGCCTCCGGGTCGGGCCAGCACGCCGCACTCGACCTCCCGGCCGGGCACGGAGGCCTCGACCACGATCTTGGTGTCGATCTCGGCGGCGGTCGCCACGGCGGCGTCGAACTGGGCCCAGTCGGTGACCCGGGTGATCCCGATGCTCGACCCGGCCCGGGAGGGCTTGACGAACACCGGCAGGCCGAGGCGGTCGCGCTGGGCCTCCGAGAGGGCCGCGGGGTCGGTGGTGAGCGCACCCGCGGCGTCGCGGAGGACGAC
>JAOPVM010000042.1 GCA_025966215.1 Klenkia sp. | reverse complement strand
GCCGGCCTCTGCGAGCCGACGCGCCCCCGTCCTGCGAGGAACCCACGTGACCAGCTCCGTGCTGCCCGGCTCCACCCTGTCCACCTCCACCCTGTCCACCTCCCGCTCCACCGGCCCCGTCGGCCCCGTCGGCCGCGCCGGCCGCGCGGGCCAGGCCACCGAGGCCACCCGTCCAGCCGGCCAGGCCGCGCTCGCCGTCGCCCTGGCCGTGCGGACCGACCTGTGGTCGCACCTGGTCGAGTACCGCGAGGAGAGCCGGTGGACCCACCTGCTCCCCACCGCCGACCTCGCCCCGGCCCTGGACCCCTCCCTGCACGCCGAGCTCGCCGAGTCGCAGGTCTGGCTGCTGTCCTGGCTGCCCGGGCAGGGCACCCCGCTGCACGACCACGGCGCCTCGTCGGGGGCCTTCGCCGTCGCCCGCGGCGCGCTGACCGAGCGTGTCGTCGCCGGCCGCGAGGGTCGGCCCCCGCACCAGAGCACGGCGGACCTGGCGGCCGGGCGGGTCCGGTTCTTCGGCCCGCACTACGTGCACCAGGTGGTCAACACGCTGCACCAGCCCGCGGTGAGCGTGCACGTCTACAGCCCGCGCCTGACCCTGATGAACACCTACCGGGTCGGATCCGCCGGCCTGGTCAGGGTCAGCACCGAGCGTGCCGGGGTGGACTGGTGACCAGCCTGCTGCCGCGTCCCGCCGGCGCCCGCACGATCGAGGACCTGCTGGCCGACGCCCGCTCCCGGATCACCCGGGTGACCCCGGTCGAGGCCGCCGCCCGCTGGGCCGCCGGCGGGCACCTGGTCGACATCCGACCGGCCGCGCAGCGCGCCAGGGAGGGCTGGGTGCCCGGGTCGACGGTCGTGGAGCGCAACGTGCTGGAGTGGCGCTTCGACCCGACCAGCGACGCCCGGCTGGCCGAGGCCACCGGGTACGACGTGGACGTCCTGGTGCTGTGCTCGGAGGGGTACACCTCCAGCCTGGCCGCGGACGCGCTGCGCTCGATCGGGCTGACCAGCGCCACCGACGTCATCGGCGGGTTCCACGCCTGGGTGGCCGCCGGCCTGCCGCACGTGCTGGGCACCGATGCCGGGGCACCGCTCGCCGGCCCCACCCACTGACCCACGACCGGCTCGTGGGGACGCTCGACGGAGGGGCGTCCCTGCGGGCCGGTCGTGCGTGCTTGCATGGGCCGGTGACCCGACCCCGTCCGGCCGCCGGCGGCGGCCGGGACCTGGGCATCGCCCCCGAACGGCTGGGCCGCTGGCTCGACGGGGTCGCCGACCGGCACGGGACGTTCACCGACGTCGTGGTCGAGGGACGGCAGGTGCGGGTCACCTGCGCGGACACCACCACGCTCACGCTGCGGCCACCCTTCGACTGGGAGCCCGGGCCCGCGCCGCTCACCGCGCTGAGCACCCAGGCCCGACGCCCGCACCGGGCCGCCGTCCTGCTGGTCCGTCGGGGCCGGTGGGCGGTGGGGGTGTTCGACGGGACCACGCTCGTGGCCTCCAAGGTCGACGCCCGCCAGGTGCAGGGCCGCACCGCGGCCGGAGGGTGGTCCCAGCAGCGGTTCGCCCGCCGGCGGGGCAACCAGACCGACGCCGTCGTCGACCACGCCGTGGAGACCGCCGTCCGGGTGCTGCTGCCGCACGCCGCCGGCTGCGCGGCCCTGGCCACCGGGGGCGACCGCGGGCTCGTCGCCGAGGTGCTCGCCGACCCCCGGCTGGCCCCGGTCGCGGCACTGCCCCGGACCGACCCGCTGGACGTCGGGGAGCCCACCAAGGTCGTGTTGCTCGAGGCCGCGGCCCAGCTGCGCGCGGTGCGCGTGCACCTGGTGGAGCCCGGCGACCGGGCGACGAGCACATAGGGTCCGGGGATGACCGAGGACCAACCCAGCGCCATCGGCCGGCGGCGTGCCGCCGCGCAGGGTGAGGCGCGGACCGCATACAAGGAGCGCCGCGACGAGATCATCGCCGCCGCCGCGGGGCTGTTCAAGACGCACGGCTTCCGGGGCACCAGCATCGGCCAGATCGCCGAGGCGATGAACACCGACCGCGCGACGCTCTACTACTACGTGGGCAGCAAGGAAGAGCTCTTCGACGAGGTGGTCAGCGACGCGGTGCGGGCCAACGTGGCGCGGGCGCAGGCCATCCGGGACGGCGCGGGCGAGGCCCCGGACAAGCTGGCCCGGCTGCTGACCGAGCTGATGGACTCCTACGCGGCGTCCTATCCCTTCCTCTACGTGTTCATCCAGGAGAACCTGAGCCACGTCGGGGAGAAGCGCAGCGAGTGGTCGCACGAGATGCGCGAGCTCAACCGGGCCTACCAGGAGTGCGTGGTGGACATCATCACCGCGGGCATCGCCGAGGGCACCGTCCGCCCGGTCGCCGAGCCGTGGGTGCTGGCCTACGGGCTGATCGGGATGGTCGGCTGGACCAACCGCTGGTTCAACCCGACGAAGTCCGACGTGGACGCCGCGACCATCGGCCGCGCCTACGCCGACGTGGTGCTCGACGGGCTCCGTGCCCGCTGAGGGCTCAGTTCCCGGTCCACTCCGGCGGGCGCTTCTCGGCGAAGGCCCGGGCGCCCTCCCGGGCGTCGGCCGATGCCAGCACCCGGTCCAGCAGCACCTGCTGGCGGTCCCACAGCTCCTCGACCGGCCAGTCCGGGGAGGTCTGCACGACCTGCTTGGTCACCCGGACGGCGAGCGGGCCGTTGCGGGCGACCCGGCCGGCCAGCTCCAGCGCGCCCTCCAGCGCGCCGCCCGGGGCCGTGAGCCGGTTGACCAGGCCCCAGCGGGCGGCCTCGGTGGCCGGCAGCGGGTCGCCGGTGAGCGCGTGCTCCAGGGCGATGGCCGGCGGGATGCGCCGGGGCAGTCGGATCAGGCCCCCGGCGCCGGCGATGAGCCCGCGGGTGACCTCGGGGATGCCGAACACCGCGTCCTCCGCGGCGACGACCAGGTCGCAGGCCAGCACCAGCTCGCAGCCGCCGGCCAGCGCGTAGCCCTCCACGGCGGCGATGAGCGGGGTGGTCGGCGGGGTGCGGGTGATCCCGCCGAAGCCCCGGCCGGGCAGCTCGGGGAGGTCGCCGGTGAGGAAGGCACCCAGGTCCATCCCGGCGCAGAAGGTGCCCCCCGCGCCGGTGAGCACGCCGACGGTGAGCGTGGGGTCGGCGTCGAGCTCGTCGACGGCGGCGGCCAGCGAGCGGGCCATCGCGCCGTCCATGGCGTTGCGCTTGGCGGGGCGGTCCAGTGTGATCACCAGGACCGGGCCGTGCCGGTCGACGCTGACCGTCTCGCTCATCGGGACCTCCTCGAGGACGCTGCCGGGAGGCCGCGTCAACGTGTACGTTGACGCGACGGTACAGCCAGGGCTCGACGAGGAGGACCAGGTGGCAACGCAGCAGGGTGTGGGCGTCGTCGGCGCCGGGACGATGGGCGTGGGCATCGCCTACGTCTTCGCCGTCACCGGGGCCAGGACGACGGTGGTCGAGCCCGACGCCGCCCGGATGGCCGCGGTCCGCCGGGAGATCGCCGACGCGGCGGCCGCCGGGGTGCGGCGCGGCAAGCTGTCGGAGGAGACCGCCGCCGGCCTGGACGCCGCGATCGGGCACGTGACCTCGGCCGACCAGCTGCCCGAGGGTCTGGACCTGGTCGTGGAGACCGTGCCGGAGGACCTGGACCTCAAGCGCCGGGTGCTGGCCGCCTGCGAGGCCCGCCGCCCCGCGGTGCTGGCCAGCAACACCAGTGCGCTGTCCATCGACACCCTGGCCGCCGACCTCGCCCGGCCCGAGGACTTCCTCGGCCTGCACTTCTTCAACCCGGTCTGGTCCATCCCGGTGGTCGAGGTGGTCCGCGGCGCGCGCACCAGCCCCGCGACGCTGGAGACGGCGCTGGCCGCGGTCGCCGGCATCGGCAAGGAGTCCGCCGTCGTCGCCGACGCCCCGGGCTTCGCCACCAGCCGGCTGGACGTCGTCGCCGCGCTGGAGGCGATCCGGATGGTCGAGCAGGGCGTCGGTGAGCCCGCCGACATCGACCGGGCCATCCAGCTGGCCTACCGGCACCCGGTCGGTCCCCTGCGGCTCACCGACATCGTGGGCCTCGACGTCCGGCTGCACATCGCCCGCAACCTGGAGAGCGCCCTGGGGCCGCAGTTCGCCCCGCCGCAGCTGCTGGTGGACAAGGTCGCCGCCGGCGAGCTGGGCGTGAAGTCCGGTCGCGGCTTCTACGACTGGCCGTGAACCTTGACGTGGCCCAGGCCACTCCCTACCGTCAACGGCAGCGTTGACGAACCAGCAGAGGAGCACCCCGTGAACGGAACCCCGGTCGGCCTGCCCGGCAAGGGCTCGCGGATCAGCGACACCACCCAGGAGCGTCGGGACCTGCGGGAGGCCGTCGGCCAGCTCGTCGGCAGCTACGGCCGGTCCTACTTCCAGGACGTCGTCGCCAAGGGCGAGAAGGCCGACGCGCTCTGGTCGGACATGGGCAAGGCCGGTTTCCTCGGCGTCCACCTGCCCGAGGAGTACGGCGGCGGGGGCGGCGGGCTGGCCGACCTGGCGGTGGTCATCGAGGAGATGGCCAGCCAGGGCTGCCCGATGTTCATGGTCGTGATCAGCCCGGCCATCGCCGGCACCGTGCTCACCGCGCACGGCACCCCCGAGCAGAAGCAGAAGTACCTGCCCGGCATCGCCGACGGCACGTTCCGGATGGCCTTCGCCATCACCGAGCCCGACGCCGGCTCCAACACCCACAAGATCACCACCACCGCGCACAAGGACGGCGACGGCGGCTGGCGGCTGCGCGGGCAGAAGTACTGGACCTCGGGCGTGGACGAGTGCCAGGCGCTGCTGGTCGTGGCCCGCGACGCCGAGCCCGGCCCGGACGGCCGGCACACCCTGTCCCTGTTCATCTGCGACACCGACGCCCCGGGGCTGACCTTCCAGCAGCTGGACTCCGCGCTGCAGCTGCCGGAGAAGCAGTTCATGACGTTCTTCGACGACGTCCCGGTGGAGAAGGCCGGCCTGGTCGGCACCGAGGGCGAGGGGCTCAAGCAGGTCTTCGCCGGGCTGAACCCCGAGCGCGTCGCCGCGGCCTGCATGGCCAACGGCATCGCCCGCTTCGCGCTGGCCAAGGGTGCCCAGTACGCCAACGAGCGCACCGTCTGGAAGACCCCGATCGGGGCGCACCAGGGCGTGGCCCACCCGCTGGCCGAGTCCTACATCGCCGTCGAGCTCGCCCGGCTGATGACCATGCGCGCCGCCGAGATGTCCGACCTCGGGCTGGACGCCGCCGAGGCCGCCAACATCGCCAAGTTCGCCGCCGGCGACGCCGCGGTGAAGGCCCTCGACCAGGCCATCCAGGTCCACGGCGGCAACGGGCTGAGCTACGAGTACGGCCTGGCCGACCTCTGGTTCGTGGCCCGGATGTTCAAGACCGCCCCGGTGAGCCGGGAGATGGTGCTCAACCACGTCGCCCAGCACAGCCTGGGCCTGCCCAAGAGCTACTGACCGTGAGCACTCCCTCGGCAACGACGCTGGCGGGGCTGGTCCGGGAGCTCGGCGCCACCCGCCCCGACGCCCCCGCGGTCACCCTCGGGGACACCACCCGCACCTTCGGCGACCTCGACGCCCGCAGTTCCCGGGTCGCCCGGGCGCTGCAGGCCGTCGGGGTGGCCGCGGGTGACCGGGTGGGCGTGCTGGACAAGAACGCCCCGACGTTCTACGAGGTCGTGTTCGGGGCGGCCAAGATCGGCGCGGTCACGGTGGGGCTGAACTTCCGGCTGGCCGCCCCCGAGGTCGCCGCGATCGTCGCCGACGCCGCGCCCCGCGTGGTCGTCGTCGACCCGGAGTTCGCGCACCTGCTGCCCGCCGACGGCCCGACCGTCGTCCAGCTGGGGGAGGAGTACGAGGCCTGGCTGAGCGACGACGCCTCGGACCCCGGGCACGAGCCCGAGCCCGACGACGTCGTCCTGCAGCTCTACAGCTCCGGCACCACGGGCAACCCCAAGGGCGCCATGCTCACCTCGGCGAACCTGATGTGGACCCCGCGGATGGGCCGGGAGTTCTACGGCATGGGCCCGGACACGGTGAACCTGGTGCCCTCGCCGCTGTTCCACATCGGCGGCACCGGCTACAGCCTCACCGCCCTGGGCCAGGGCGGGCACACCGTGCTGGTCCGCGACATGGACCCGGCGGCCGTGCTCGGGCTGATCGAGCGGCACCGGGTGACGCACACCTTCCTGGTGCCCGCCGTCGTCCAGATGCTCGCCGAGAGCCCGGCGCTGGCCGGCACCGACACCTCGAGCCTCCAGCGGATCGCCTACGGCGCGGCCCCGATGGGGGAGACCCAGCTGCTCAAGGCGATCGCACTGTTCGGCTGCGACTTCATGGGCGTCTACGGGATGACCGAGACCGCGGGCACCGTCGTCTGCCTGGCCCCCGAGGACCACGACCCCGGGGGCCCGCGGGCCCACCTGCTCCGCTCGGTCGGCAAGCCGCTGCCCTGGCTGGACGTCCGGGTCGTCGACCCGGCCACCGGCGAGGACGCCCCGGTCGGCGGCGTCGGGGAGATCTGGGTCCGCTCGGGCCAGAACACCGTCGGGTACTGGGGCCAGCCCGGGCTCACCGCCGAGACCCTGGTCGAGGGCGGCTGGCTGCGCACCGGCGACGCCGCCTACTTCGACGGCGAGGGCTACCTCTACATGCACGACCGGATCAAGGACATGGTCGTGTCCGGCGGGGAGAACGTGTACCCGGCCGAGGTGGAGAACGTGCTCTACGCCCACCCCGACGTGCTGGAGGCCGCCGTCATCGGGGTGCCCTCGGACCGGTGGGGGGAGACGGTGAAGGCCGTCGTCGTCCGCCGTCCGGGCTCCGGGGTGACCCAGCCGGACCTGATCGCGTTCGTCCGTGACCGGCTGGCGCACTACAAGTGCCCGACCAGCATCGACTTCGCCGACGAACTGCCGCGCAACGCCTCGGGCAAGGTGCTCAAGAAGGTGCTGCGCGAGCCGTTCTGGGTCGGCTCCACCCGGAAGGTGAACTGATGCACGACCTCGCGAGACTGGCCCAGCGGTTCACGATCGACTGGCTGGACCGCGCCGACGCCACGGTGCCGCCGCAGATCATGGCCCCGGGTTACCAGGTCCACATCGGGGACGTCGAGCTCGACGGGCTCGATGCCTACACCCCGGCCACGGTCGGGCAGCTCGAGCAGTTCCCCGGGCTGCAGCTGACCGTGCACTCCCTGGTGCTCACCGAGGAGCGGCTCGCCCTGCACTTCACCGAGCACGGCGCCTCGGTGCGCCACGACCTGCGCGGGGCGGCCTGGACCGGGGTCGCGCTGTTCGCCTGGGACGGCGAGGTGCTCACCGAGAACTGGACGCAGGAGGACTACGCGGCCCGCCGACGGCAGCTGGCCGACGGCGTGCCCGACACGATCGGCCCGCCGGCGGTGGCCCCGTGGACGACGGCACCGGCCGCCCCCGACCCGGCCGCGGAGGACGTCGTCCGGGCCTGGCTGGCGTCGGCGCAACCCGGCATCGACGGTGTGACCTGGGACGACGGCCGCACCGCCGCCCTGGTGCGTCCGCGCGGGCTGGAGGTCGCCGAGCTGTTCTCCGCCGGGTCCACGGTCGCGTTCGCCGCGACCCAGACCGGGGAGTTCCTGGGCACCGACGAGCTCCCGGCGGACGAGGGAGCGGCCCGTCTCGGCCTGGCCGGACTGGTCACCGTGACCGACGGGGTCGTCTCCGGCGGGGTCGTGGTGAGTGATCGACATGGTCTGCTGAGGTCGCGCACCCGCCGCTGAGCTGCTCCTCCCCGACCCGGATGACGCCTGTGTCGTCCGGGTCGTCGGCGTTGCACGGCTTCCGGGTCACGTCTGGGAAACGATCCCGCAGCTGCGTCAACAGGAGGGTTGACGCGCGTGGTCGGGGTCACCTAGCTTGCTCCGCAGTGGCGGACCCGTGCCACACCCGAGCAGCCGCACCGACGAGGAGGAGACCCGATGAGCCAGCCCGGCCCGCGTGCGGCCTCCCTTGCCGACCGCGTCGTGCTCGTGACCGGCGGAGCCTCCGGGATCGGGGCCGGCGCGGTCGCGGTGCTGGCCGCCCGGGGCGCGCACGTCGTGGTCGCCGACCACGACCCGGCCGGTGCCACCGCCGTCGCCGAGACGGCCACCGCCGCCGGTGGCTCGGCCGAGGCGGTCGAGGTCGACGTCACCGACCGGGCCGCGGCACAGGCGCTCTACGACGGCCTCCGCGGTCGTGGGGTCCTGGTCGACGGCCTGGTCAACAGCGCCGGGGTGGCCAGTCGGGTCGCCTTCACCGACATGCCCGACGACGAGTGGGACCGGGTCATCGCGGTCAACCTCACCGGCACCACGACCATGACGCAGCTGCTGGCCCGCGAGCTCCTCGCTCGCGGCGCCACCGGGTCGATCGTCAACCTCACCTCGGTGATGGCGCACTTCGCGACCCTCAACGTGGCCTCCTACGCCGCCTCCAAGGGCGGGGTCGCGATGCTCACCCGGGTCGCCGCCCTCGAGTTGGCGCCGCAGGGCATCCGGGTCAACGCGGTCAGCCCCGGCTACATCGAGACCGGCATGACCCGCCGTACCTTCTCGGTGCCCCGCTTCCGCGACGCCGTCCTGGCCCGCACGCCGATGGGCCGCTTCGGCACCCCGGACGACGTCGGCCGGGTCATCGCGTTCCTGCTCTCCGACGACGCGGCCTACCTCACCGGTCAGGTGCTGCCGGTCGACGGCGGGATGACCGCCGGTGACGCGTCGATCGCCTCACCATCCGCGGCCGAGGTCGCCGCAGCCGGGCTCTAGCCCCCCAGTTCTTCGGGAAACCGAAGCAGCACCGAAGCAAGTCGAAGAGGGTCCTTGACCCGCCTGAGCCGTGAACAACAGACTCAGGTCAGCCCCCACCCCACCCGACCCGGCACCGATGCCGGGCCATCGCACGAGGAGCACCCATGAGCAGGTCCACCAGGATCGCCGTCGGCATCGCGGTCACCGCCACCGTCGTCACCGGCTGCGGCGGCGGGTCCGACGACGCCGCGTCGGGTGGTTCGTCCGACGAGCCGATCACCATCGGCGCTTCGGTGTCGCTGACCGGCCCCTACGCCTCGTCGGGCACCAACGTGTCCAACGGCTACCAGCTCGCGGTGGACCAGATCAACGCCGCCGGCGGGGTGCTGGGCCGCCAGCTCGAGCTGGACCTCCAGGACGACCAGAGCGATGCCGGCGTCGTCGGCCGGCTCTACACCGAGTTCCTGGGCACCGACGAGGTCGACGCCCTGCTCAGCCCCTACGGCAGCGCGCTCGGCGGGCCTGCCGCCCAGCTGGCGGAGCGGTACCAGACCCCCATGGCGCACAGCCAGACGTCCTCCCCGGCCGTGTTCGAGGGCACCTCCTGGAACGTGATGGCCGGCCTGACCCCGGGCTTCACCGTGCTCGCCGACGTCCCGGCGTTCGCCGTGGAGAACGGCTACACCCGGATCACCCTGGTCAACAACGACCTGGACGCCTTCTCGGCGATCTGCGACGGCGTGCAGGACGGGATCGAGGAGGCCGGCGCCACGCTGGTCGACCGGATCGAGTACGCCGCTGCCACCAGCGACTTCTCCTCCACCGCGCTGCGCATCGCCGAGGGTGACCCCGAGGTCGTCGTGGAGTGCTCGGCCATCCAGGACTCGATCGGCCTGACCCGCGCCATGGACCAGGGCGGCTTCCGCCCCGCGATCATCGCCTCGCCCACCGCGTCGGACCCGGCGTTCGCCGAGTCCCTCGGTGAGCTCTCCGCCCGCGCGATCGGCTACAGCGAGTTCTCCGAGAGCCTGGGCTTCGAGGGCAGCGAGGAGTTCGTGCAGGGCTACGACGAGGCCTACGACACCCCGGTGAACAGCCAGGCCGCCGGTGCGTACGCCACCGTCCAGGTGCTCGCCGCCGCCATCGAGGAGGCGGGCAGCACGGACAAGGAGGCCGTGAACACCGCGCTGCACGAGGGGGCGTTCGACACGATCATCGGCACCTACTCCGTGGACGAGACCGGCGTGCAGTCCGGGTACGAGCCGATCCTCTTCCAGTACCAGGACGGCGCCCAGGCGGTGGTCTTCCCGTCCGACTCGGCCGGTGCCGTCGCAGCACAGCTGCCCTACTGACCCACATCGCGTGAGCTGAGGAGGACCGGGTCGTGACGTACGTACAGGTGGTGCTCAACGGCATCCTGCTGGGTGGCTTCTACCTGCTCATGGCGCAGGGGCTGAACCTGGTGTTCGGTGTCATGGGCATCGTGAACCTGGCCCACGGGGCGTTCATCGTCCTCGGCGGACTGGGTGTCTGGAGCCTGTACGGCGCCGGGGTCAACCCGTTCCTCGGGCTGGTGATCGTGATGGTGCTGGGGGCCGCGCTCGGGGCCCTCGTGCAGTGGGCGGTGATCGAACGCATCAAGGGGACGGCGAAGCAGCACGAGCTGCTGACCCTGATGGCCACGTTCGGCCTGTCCTACATCCTGATCAACATCGGCCAGCAGAACTGGGGATCGGACTACCGGACCATCGACTTCCTGCAGTCGGCGGTCGTCGTGGGCCCGCTCCGGTTCTCCCTCTCGCTGATCGTCGGCGTCGTGCTCGCCGCGGTCATCACGCTGGGCATCGCGTTCTGGCTGACCCGCACCCGGTCGGGCACCAGCCTCCGGGCGCAGGCGCAGAGTCCGCTCGGCGCCGGGGCCTGCGGGATCAACCCCCGCAGGCTCCGGCTGCTCGGCTTCAGCGTCGGGGCCGCGGTCGCCGCGGCCGCCGGCATGCTGCTGGTCATGACCCAGCCGATCGCCCCCCAGGCGGCCACCAACTTCACCATCGTGGCGTTCGTGGTCATCGCCCTGGGCGGGCTCGGCAACTACAAGGGGGCCGCCGTGGGTGCGCTCCTGGTCGGCGTCGTGCAGACGCTCGCCGGCTACCAGCTCGGCGCCGTCGTCCAGGCGGCGGCGCCCTACCTGATGCTCATCCTGGTGATGCTGTTCAAGCCGGCCGTGCTGCTCTCGAGGAAGGCCTCGGCATGACCGACCGCACACCC
>JAOPVM010000009.1 GCA_025966215.1 Klenkia sp. | reverse complement strand
GGAAGCCGACCTCGATCTCCTTGTAGCCCAGGCGTACGAGCAGCTCGAACATCCGCCGCTTGCGCTCCGGGGTCATCGGGTCGATCAGCGCCTGGTTGCCGTCGCGCAGGTCGACCGCGCACCAGCGCGGGGCCACGGTCGTGGTGGCCGCGGGCCACGTGCGGTCGGGGATGACGACCGGGGTGAACGGCGCGTACTTGCCGATCGGCATCGCCGAGGGCTGCTGGGCGTTGCGGGCGTGCGGGTGCTGGGCGGTGCTCATGGGGGCTCTCCGGGGTGTGCCGAGGTGTGTCGGTCAGCAGCGCGGGTGCGGACACGCGCGGTCACCGCGGCGAGGGAGCCAACCTAGGAGAGGGCCTCGCCGCGGCACGTAAGGAGGAGGCTGCCGCGCACGACGAACACCGTAGCAGCGGCGCTCAGTGTTCGCGCCGCAACCGCAGCCGCAGCGGGCGGCCGTCCGGGTCGTGCACCAGCCGGTAGAGCGGGGTCGCCCAGAGCCGGGTGAGGCCCCCGACCTCGGGACGGCGGTGCGGCCGGATCCGGCCGGGCGGACGGGGCCCCACCCGACCGCCGACGTGCCAGTCCTCCAGGGCCTGCGCACTCGCCACGCAGGCCGCGACGAACGCGTCGGGGTCGACCAGTCCGGTGTCGTCGGCGGCGTCCAGGTGCTCGCGGGCCAGCTCCAGCCGGAGGTCGCGGGCCAGCGTGCGGGCGCCGTCGCCGAGCCCGGCCGGGTCGCGCGGCTCACGCAGGTCGCGGGTGGTGTCCAGGACGGCGTTGGACAGCTCGCTGTCGTGGCTCCAGGACCGCCGGTTCATGTTGTCGCTGCCCACCTCGGCCCACACGTCGTCGACCACGCAGACCTTCGCGTGCACGTAGACCGGCGTCCCCTCGTGGTTCTCGATGTCGAACACGTGCACCCGGCCCGGCGCGGCGTCGGTCAGCAGCCGCATCGCCTGCGCCTGGCCCAGCTGCTGGGGGCGCTCGGAGAACGCCCCCTCCTGGTCGGGCACCCGCGGCACCACGACGACCAGCTGCAGGCCCCGGTGCCGGCGGAGGGACTCGGCGAGGTGGCCGGCGACGTCGGTGGACCACAGGTACTGGTCCTCCAGGTAGACCAGCCGGCGGGCACGGGTGAGCGCCTTGGTGTAGCCGCGGGCGATGGACCGCTCGCCCTGCGGCGCGAAGTCGAAGGCCGGCCAGACCTTGGGGTAGGTCCGCAGCGTCTGGACCGTGTGCGGCCCGCACGCCGGTGGGGGCGGGGGCTGGTCGGGCAGTGGCGTGGGGTCCATGTGCCGGCCGGGCCTGCGGGCCTCCCACTTGTCGTGCAGCCAGGCCAGCGGGTTCTCCGAGGCCGGGCTCGTCGGGTCCTCCCAGCGCTCGCGGAAGCAGTCGTCGAGCACGCCGACCACCGGTCCGCGCAGTTGGAGCTGGACGTCGTGCCAGGGCGGGGTGTCGCCGTAGGCGGAGGACATGTCCTGCGGCTGGGGGTCCCCGCGGTGGTCGGCGTCGTCCCGGCGGGTGTGCCCGAGGTCGATGCCGCCGGCGAAGGCCACGTCGCGCGCGGGGTCCTGCGGGTGCCGGCAGACCACGAGCTTCTGGTGGTGGCTGCCCATCCGGCGCACCCGCTGGTCCCGGACGACGACGGCGCCGTCCTCCTCCAGCTCGCGGTCCAGGCTGGCGTTCTGCTCCTTGGAGAAGCTCAGCCCGTCCCAGTGCGACCGCCAGACCAGCCCGCACACGACCACGCCGCGCCGCGCGGCCCGGGAGAACAGCTCGTCGACCGTCGGGCCCCCGGGGCGCAGCTCCTGGTCGGGATCGCCCCGCCAGTCGGTGAAGAACAGGTGGTCGCCGCGCTCGAGGTCCTCCACGGCGTCGACCAGCCGGTCGAAGTAGACCGCCCCGTGCACCAGCGGCTCGACGAGGTTCCCGGTGGTCCACGCCGGGATGGCGGTGGCCGGGTTGTCCCGTTCGGCCTGCGTCAGCATCCAGGCGGTGACGTCGTCCTCGGTCTCGGGCACCTGCTGATCAGACCACCGCGTGCCCGTCGGTGCCGGCCCGCCATCGCGCGCCGGTAAGCTGCGGCCCCGTGGCCCTGGTCGTGCAGAAGTACGGCGGTTCGTCCGTCGCCAACGCCGAGCGCGTGAAGCGCGTCGCCGAACGCGTGGTCCAGGCCAAGAAGCAGGGCCACGACGTGGTCGTCGTGGTCTCCGCGATGGGCGACACCACCGACGAGCTGCTGGACCAGGCCAGCCAGATCACCGCCGACCCACCCGGTCGCGAGCTGGACATGCTGCTCACCGCCGGCGAGCGCATCTCCATGGCGCTGCTGGCGATCGCGATCTCGGTGCACGGTTACCAGGCGCGGTCCTTCACCGGCTCACAGGCCGGGGTGATCACCACGTCCAGCCACGGCAGGGCGCGGATCATCGACGTCACCCCGGGCCGGCTGCGGTCGGCGCTGGACGAGGGTTCGATCGTGATCGTCGCCGGGTTCCAGGGTGTCAGCCAGGACACCAAGGACATCACCACGCTGGGTCGCGGCGGCTCGGACACCACGGCCGTCGCGGTGGCGGCGGCGCTGCACGCCGACGTCTGCGAGATCTACACCGACGTGGACGGCGTCTTCACCGCCGACCCGCGGATCGTCCCGAACGCCCGGCGGCTGGACACCGTCACCTACGAGGAGATGCTGGAGCTCGCCGCCTGCGGGGCGAAGGTCCTCATGCTGCGGTGCGTCGAGTACGCCCGCCGCTACGACATCCCGGTGCACGTCCGCAGCTCCTACTCACAGCTCCCCGGCACCACGGTGTCGGGTTCGATGGAGGACCTCACGGTGGAACAGGCCATCATCTCCGGCGTCGCGCACGACCGGAGCGAAGGCAAGATCACGGTCTACGGCGTCCCGGACCGGCCCGGTGAGGCCGCCCAGCTGTTCCGGGTGCTGGCCGATGCCGAGATCAACATCGACATGATCGTGCAGAACGTGTCGGCGTCGGCGACCAAGCTCGCCGACATCTCCTTCACCCTGCCCAAGAGCGACGGCCCCACCGCGCTGGCCGCCCTGGAGAAGGTCAAGCACACCGTCGGGTTCACCGACGTGGTCTTCGACCAGCACATCGGCAAGGTCTCCCTGGTCGGTGCGGGCATGCGCTCGCACCCGGGCGTCTCGGCCAAGTTCTTCGGTGCGCTCGCGGACGCCGGGGTCAACCTGGACCTGATCAGCACCTCGGAGATCCGCATCTCCGTCGTC
>JAOPVM010000466.1 GCA_025966215.1 Klenkia sp. | reverse complement strand
CGCCGCCCTCGGCCGGCCGGCTGATCCGGCTGCGTTCCCGGCTGGCCCGCTCGCAGTCCTCGCTGGGACGCGGGCTGCTCACCGTGCTGGCCCGGGAGAAGCAGACCGAGGAGGACTGGGAGGAGGTCGAGGAGACCCTGCTGGCCGCCGATGTCGGCCTGGCCGCCACCACCCAGATCGTCGACCGGCTGCGCACCCAGTCCCTGGTCCTGGCCACCGGCGACGGCGGCGCGCTGCGCGAGCTGCTGGTGCGCGAGCTGACCGCCGTCCTCGGCCCGGACATGGACCGCACGCTGGCCACCGACACGGTCACCGACCGCCCCGCCGTGCTGCTCGTGGTGGGGGTCAACGGCGCCGGCAAGACCACCACCTGCGGCAAGATCGCCCGCGTCCTGGTGGGTGACGGCAAGAGCGTCGTCCTCGGTGCCGCCGACACGTTCCGCGCCGCGGCCGCCGACCAGCTCGAGACCTGGGGCGAGCGGGTCGGCGTCCCCACCGTGCGCGGCCGCGAGGGCGGCGACCCCGCCTCGGTCGCCTTCGAGGCCGTGAAGACCGGCCGGGACGCCGGCGTGGACGCCGTGCTGGTCGACACCGCGGGTCGGCTGCACACCAAGAGCGGTCTGATGGACGAGCTCGGCAAGGTCAAGCGCGTCGTGGAGAAGCAGAGCCCGGTCGACGAGGTGCTGCTCGTGCTCGACGCCACCACCGGTCAGAACGGCGAGGTGCAGGCCCGGGTGTTCACCGAGGCGGTCACCGTCACCGGCATCGTGCTCACCAAGCTCGACGGCACCGCCAAGGGCGGCATCGTGATCGCCGTGCAGCGCGAGCTCGGCATCCCGGTGAAGCTGATCGGGCTGGGCGAGGGCGCCGACGACCTGGCGCCCTTCGAGCCGCGGGCGTTCGCCGAGGCCCTGGTCGGCTAGACCCGGCTGGGGTCGAAGCCGAACGGCAGCTCCAGCCGGTGCCCGGCGAGCCGCGTCGGGTCGGCGAGCAGCTCCCGGGTGGGTGCGTCGGCGACGATGACGCCGCCGTCGAGCACCACCGACCGCGGGCACAGCTGCAGGGCGTACGGCAGGTCGTGGGTGACCATCAGCAGGGTCATCGGCAGCGCCTGCAGCACCTCGGCGAGCTCTCGCCGGCCGGCCGGATCGAGGTTGGAGGAGGGCTCGTCGAGCACCAGGACCTCCGGTTGCATCGACAGCACGGTGGCCACGGCCACCCGGCGGCGCTGGCCGAAGGAGAGGTGGTGCGGGGGGCGGTCGGCGGCATCGGCCATGCCCACCTGCTCCAGCGCGTCGGCCACCCGGGCGGTCACCTCGGCCTCCGGGAGCCCCAGGTTGCGCGGGCCGAAGGCCACGTCGTCGGCGACCGTGGGCATGAAGAGCTGGTCGTCGGGGTCCTGGAACACGATGCCGACCCGGCGCCGCACCTCCTGCACGTGCTCCTCGCCGACCGCGAGCCCGGCGACCTCCACCCGGACGCGGACGCCGCGCAGGATCCCGTTGAGGTGCAGCACCAGCGTGGTCTTGCCCGCGCCGTTGGGGCCCAGCAGCGCCACCCGCTCGCCGGGCTCGACCCGCAGATCGACCCCGAACAGCGCCTGGTGCCCGTCCGGGTAGGCGAAGGCCAGGTCCTCGACGAGCAGGGACGGGGGAGTGCTCACCCCAGCAGTGAACTCGACGCCAGCACCGCGGTGGCGGCGAGGGGCAGCGTCAGGGCGACCACCCAGGAGCGGGCACCGACCACGGCGACCGGCCCGGTGGGCATGGTGCCGGTGTACCCGCGGGACAACATGGCCAGGTGCACCCGCTCCCCGCGCTCGTAGGAGCGGATGAACAGCGAGCCGGCGGCCGGCCCGAGCACCGTCAGCGCCCCGAGGTTGCGCGCCTGGAACGCCCGGGACTCCCGCGCCACCCGCATCCGGCGGAGCTCCCCGCCGACGACGTCGGCGTACCGGACCATGAACATCAGGATCTGCACCAGCACCTGGGGGAGCCGCAGGCGGGTGAGCCCGGTCAGCAGGGCCCGCGGGTCGGTGGTCGCGGCCAGCACGGTCGCGGCCAGCACCGACAGGGTCGCCTTGGCCAGCAGGCCGCCGCCGGCCCACAGCCCGGACTCCGACAGGGACAGGCCCACCACCTCCACCCGCGGCCCGCGCGCCACGAAGGGCAGCATGAGGGCGAAGAGGACGAAGGGCAGCTCGATCAGCAGGCTGCGGCCCAGCCGCCGCGGTCCCACGCCGGCGACCGCTGCGACGGCCAGCACCACCACCAGGTACCCCGCGTAGGCGACCGGCGCCCAGCCGGCGTGCACCGGGGTGGCGACGACGACGAGGGCGAAGGCCAGGACGGCGACCAGCTTGGTGTGCGGCTCCAGCCGGTGCACCGGGGAGTCCCCGGGCTGGAACGCCGCCGACAGCGAGCCGCCGTGCCCTGCGCCCACCTCAGTCGCCTCCTGCGGGTGCGGGGTCCCGGGACCCCGCACCGACGCGGGTGCGCCGGCGGAGGACGAGGGTCAGCCCGCCGGCCACCGCCAGGGTGACGAGGACCCCGATCACACCGGCCAGCCCACCGGAGAGCCGGGCGTCCTCGACACCGGCCAGCCCGTAGTCGGCCAGCGGGGAGCCCGCGACCGCGGAGTCCTGGGCGGTGTCGGCGAAGCCGGTCTCCTCCGCCGAGGCCTCGAGGCCGTCCGGGGAGCTGCTGGCGTAGGAGGAGCCCACCCCGGCGATGAGCAGGGCGACGAGCAGTCCGACGAGCAGGAAGCCGGTGGTCCTGCGGGTCACGTGGTCACCTCGGTGGTCGCGGGGGCGGTGGGTCGGCCGGCCA
>JAOPVM010000465.1 GCA_025966215.1 Klenkia sp. | reverse complement strand
GCCGAACGGGAGTACATGCACGCGATGGCCGAGCTGGGCGGGCCCTCCGGTGCCGCCGTCAGCACCTCCGACGTCGCGGTCTCCCTCGGCCGCAAGCCCGCATCGCTCTCCCCGGCCCGCGACTCGCTGATCAAGAAGGGCCTGGTGTACAGCGCCGAGCGCGGCCAGATCGCCTTCACCGTCCCGCACTTCGGCCGGTACCTGCTGCGCCAGCCGGGGTGAGCCCGGCGCGGCCGATGCTGGTCAGCGGCACACCCGGTGGCCGGGCCACCGGCAGCGGCCGAGGACACGGTGGCCGCCGCCGGGGAGCGGTCAGCGCTGCGGGCCGAGGCCCTGCGCGTCGCGGCCCTCGATGATCCGGTTGGTCTCCTCGAAGCCGATGACCAGGATCGCGTCGGGGTTCAGGTCGACCAGCTGCGTCACCGGCTCCCGGGTGCGGTCGCCGTCGGTGCCGACGTAGGCGACGGAGTCGGTGAGCACCGTGGGCCCGACGTCCAGCTCCCCGCTGCGCACCTGCGCAGCCACCTCGGAGCTGGTGAGTCCCACGACCCGGGTGAGCACCCCGGGGGAGCGGGCCCGGAAGTCACCGATCAGCGCGTGAGCAGGGACAGGTGCGCGCTGGAGAAGCGCACCCGGCCCCGTCCGTCCGTACGCTGCCCGGCCGCCCTCGAGACCCCTCCTCAGCCACCACCGACGCCGGGGTGGGGCGGGATCAGCGCACGGACTCCCGGGCGAGGTCACGCTCGGCGTAGCCGGCGTCGCCCTCGGTGCTCGAGGGGGCGTGGCCGTCGTCGATCATCGTGGTCTCGTCGAAGGGACGCTCACCGGACAACACGGCCTGCATCTGCTCGCGGTCCAGCTCCTTGGTCCAGGTCGCCACCAGCATGCAGGCGATCGCGTTGCCGGAGAAGTTGGTGACCGCGCGGGCCTCGCTCATGAACCGGTCGATGCCGACGATGAGGCCGACACCGTCCAGCAGCTCGGGGCGGTGGGACTGCAGTCCGCCGGCCAGGGTGGCCAGACCGGCGCCGGAGACCCCGGCCGCGCCCTTCGAGGCGATGATCATGAAGACCAGCAGGCTGATCTGCTCGCCGATGCCCAGCGGGTCGCCGAGCGCCTCGCCGATGAACAGCGAGGCCATCGTCAGGTAGATGGCGGTGCCGTCGAGGTTGAAGGAGTACCCGGTCGGCACCACGATGCCGGCGACGGGCTTGCTGACCCCGGCGTGCTCCATCTTGGCGATGAGGCGGGGGAGCGCGGTCTCCGAGGACGACGAGGACACGATCAGCAGGTACTCGCGGCCCAGGTACTTCAGGAACGTGAAGACGTTGATCCCGACGACGGCCTTCAGGATGGCGCCCAGGAAGACGAACACGAACACCGCGCAGGTGGCGTAGAAGCCCAGCATCAGGATGCCCAGGCTCTTCAGCGCGTCCACGCCGGTGGCGCCGACGACGGCGGCGATGGCGCCGAAGGCACCGATCGGGGCGACCCACATGATCATCGCCAGGATGCGGAAGACCAGCTTCTGCAGGTGCCCGATGCCGGTGAGGATCGGGGCACCGGCGCGGCCCATGGCCTGCAGTGCGAAGCCGACCAGCAGCGCGACGAGCAGCGCCTGCAGCACCGAGCCACTGGTGAGCGAGGACAGCAGGGTGGTCGGGATCAGCGACAGGATGAAGCCGGTGGTGCCCTCGGGGGCGGTCTCGGCGGACTCCGACAGCAGGTCGGCGCCGGCGCCGCGCACCTCGTCGGTCAGCTGCAGGCCGTCACCGGGGTGCAGGACGTTGCCGACCACCAGGCCGATGGCCAGCGCGACCGTGCTCATCGCGACGAAGTAGCCCAGTGCGAGGCCACCGATCCGGCCCACCTGCGCGGCCTGCCGGATGGCCCCGATGCCCAGCACGATCGTGCAGAAGATGACCGGCGCGATGATCATCTTGATCAGGCCGACGAACGCGGTGCCCAGCCACTTCAGCGAGACGCCGAACTCGGGGAACACCAGGCCGACGACGATGCCCGCCACCACGGCGACGATCACCGCGATGTAGAGCCAGTGGGTCCTGTCGCGCTTCTGCCGGGGGGCGGTGTCGTCCCGGGTCGCGGGCGAGCTCGATGCCATGGACTGCTCCTGTGGAGTCGGTGGCGGACGGCGGGTGGTGCGCGCCGGTCCTGACTGCGGCCGCCGAGTCCGGCGGCGCCCGTACTGTCGCGCCTGCGGTGACCGCCGTCACCCATGCGTTCATTGCGTTCACACCGCACCGACACCGGACCGGCACACTCCACCCGTGCCCATCCCCGCCCTGCTCACCCGTGGGGGCGGCAGCCTGGCCCGCCAGCTGCTCGCCCTGCAGGCGCTGGTGCTCGTCGTCGTCGTGGCCGCGCTGGGCTGGGTCGCCGTCGACGACGCCCGGGACGGCGCCGTGGCCCGGGCCAGCACGCAGGCCCTGAGCATCGCCGAGACGATCGCGGACTCCCCGCTGGTGCGCGCCACCGTGGTCGAGCCCGACCCGTCCACGACGCTGCAGCCCTACGTGGAGCAGGTGCGCGCGGACACCGACACCTCCTTCATCACCGTGCTGGCTCCCGACCGCACCCGGTTCACCCACCCCGACCCGGCGCGGATCGGGCAGCCGTTCGTCGGCACGATCGACCGGGCGCTGGCCGGGGAGCCGCTCACCGAGACCTACACCGGCACGCTGGGTCCCTCGGTGCGGGCCGTCGTCCCGGTGTTCGGCACCGGCAGCACCACCGAGGTGGTCGCGCTGGTCAGCGTGGGCATCACCGTCGCCGCCATCGGGGACGACGTCGCGGCGGCGCTGCCGGGCATCCTGGGCATCGCGGCCGCGGTGCTGCTGGTCGGGGCGCTGGGCAGCTGGGCGATCAGCCGGCGGCTGCGGCGGCAGACCCACGGCCTGGGCGCCGAGCCGTTGGCCCGGATGCTGGAGTACTACGACGCGGTGCTGCACGCCGTCCGGGAGGGCCTGCTGCTGCTCGACGGCCAGCGGCGGGTGCAGCTGGTCAACGACGAGGCCCGCCGGCTGCTGGAGCTCGACGGCGACGTGACCGGACGGCACGTGGGCGACCTGGGGCTGTCCCCCGAGCTGGTCGCCACCCTGGGCCGGCAGCGGCTGGCCGTCGACGAGGTGCACGTCAGCGGCTCGCGGGTGCTGGTGGTCAACCAGGCCCCGGCCGCCCCGCAGGGCGGGTCGGTGGGCGCGGTGGTGACCCTGCGCGACCACACCGACCTGCAGGCGCTGACCGGCGAGCTGGACAGCGTCCGGGCCTTCGCGGAGTCGTTGCGCGCCCAGGCGCACGAGGCGGCCAACCGGCTGCACACCACGGTGTCGCTGGTGGAGCTGGGCCGCAGCGCCGAGGCCGTGGAGTTCGCCACCGCCGAGCTCGCGCTGGCCCAGCGGCTCACCGACCGGGTGGTGGGCGCGGTCGAGGAACCGGTGCTGGCCGCGCTGCTGCTGGGCAAGGCCGCGACCGCGCACGAGCGCGGGGTGGCCCTGGAGATCGACCCGACCACCTCGGTGGGCGCCACCGGCATCCCGGGCGGAGACCTGGTCACGATCGTGGGCAACCTGCTGGACAACGCGATCGACGCCGCGCTGGCGGGGGCCGCCCCGCGCGAGGTGCAGCTGGCCCTGTGGCAGGAGGACGGCGTGCTGGAGCTGCGGGTCGAGGACACCGGGCCCGGGGTGAGCGACCCCGAGGCGGTGTTCCGGCGCGGCTGGTCGACCAAGGCCGACGGCCCCCGCGGGGACGGCCGCGGGCTGGGTCTGGCGCTGGTGGCCCAGGCGGTGCGCCGCAACGGGGGCACGGTCGCGGTACGGCCCGGCCCGGGCGCGGAGTTCACCGTGTCCCTGCCACTGCCCGAGACGACCGACTCGTGAACGACCTGCGGGTCCTCGTCGTGGAGGACGAGCCGGTCGCCGCCGACGCGCACCGCGCCTACGTCGACCGGACCGCCGGGTTCACCGCGGTCGCCGTCGCGGGCACCGGACAGGCCGCCTGGGACGCGCTCGGCCGGCGGCCGGTGGACCTGGTGCTGCTGGACATGAACCTGCCCGACACGCACGGCATCGAGCTGGTCCGCCGGCTGCGGGCGGCCGGGCGGGACGTCGACGTGCTCGCCGTGACCTCGGCCCGCGAGCTGTCCACGGTGCGGGCCGCGGCAGCCGCCGGGGTGGTCGGCTACCTGCTCAAGCCCTTCACCTACGCCGCGCTGCGCGACCGGCTGACCGCCTACGCCGACTACCGCGCCCAGCTGCGCGCCGAGGGCGACGTCACCGGGCAGGACGCCGTCGACCGGGTGCTGGAGGCCGCCCGCCCCGCGCGGCCGGCGCCGCTGCCCAAGGGGATGGGCCGGGAGACCCTGGACGCCGTCGTCGCCGCCGTCCGCTCGGGGGACGGGTTGAGCGCGGCGGAGACCGGCGAGCTGATCGGGGCCTCCCGGATCACCGCCCGCCGCTACCTGGAGCACCTGGCCGAGACCGGGCTGGTCGCCCGGACCCCGCGCTACGGCGGGACCGGACGACCGGAGCTGGAGTACCGCTGGCGTCAGTGAGCGGGGCGCCCGGACACCGGGCGCCGGGACATCGGGTGCGGCCACCACGTCCGCTCGCCCAGCAGCCGCACGATCGCCGGCACCAGCAGCGAGCGGACGACGAAGGTGTCCAGCAGCACACCGAAGGCGACCAGGAACGCGATCTGCAGCAGGAACAGGATCGGCAGCACCCCCAGCGCGGCGAAGGTCGCGGCCAGCACGATCCCGGCGCTGGTGATCACCCCGCCGGTCACCGAGAGCCCGGTCAGCACCCCGGCGCGGGTGCCGTGCTCCAGGGACTCCTCGCGCACCCGGGTCATCAGGAAGATCGAGTAGTCGATCCCCAGCGCGACCAGGAACACGAAGGCGTACAGCGGCACGGTCGGGTCACCGCCGGGCAGGTCGAGCACGTGGTCGAAGACCAGCGCGGCAGCGCCCAGGGTGGCCGCGAAGCTCAGCACGTTGCACAGCAGCAGCACCACCGGCGCCACCAGGGAGCGCAGCAGCACGGCCAGGACGAGGAAGACGACCAGCAGGATCACCGGGATGATCCGGTCACGGTCGGCCACCGAGGTGTCCCGGACGTCGAGGGCCTGCGCCGTCGTCCCGCCCACCAGCACGTCGGAGGAGACGTCGTCCAGGTCGCTGCGCAGCGCGGCGACGGCGTCCTCGGCGGCCGGGGAGTCCGCGGCGTCGGTGAGCGTGACCTGCAGCTGGACCAGCCCGTCGACCTCCCGCGGCCGGCCGGTCGCGGGGTCCGCGGTCGGCACCGCGCCGGCGACGCCCCGGCCCGCGGAGATCACCGAG
>JAOPVM010000400.1 GCA_025966215.1 Klenkia sp. | reverse complement strand
GGACCGGACAGCTCGACCTGGCCGCCGGGTTCGAGGGTGACCGCGCTGCGCCCGGGCAGCGGGCCCAGCCGGTCGACCAGTCCGGTGATCCGCGCCCAGGGCACCCGGGCCGCCGGGTCGTGCAGGTCCACCAGGTGCGCCTCGAGCTCCAGCCCCACCGGGCCGGGGGTGCCGGGGTGCAGCGCTGCGGCCACGACGTGCTCGCGAGCGCTCTGCACCCCGTCCAGCGGACGGGCGTCGGTGACCGTGCTGTCTGTGCTGGGAACCGCCGTGGCCACAGCACACCCCCTCCAGGTCCGGACCGGTCAGGTGCGACCGCGGGTCGGTGCGGGGGCGACCTGCCGTGGCGGGCCGTCCTCGTCCTCCAGGGTGCCACGCCGCTCCCCGGGCTTCGACCGGGGAGAAACGGCTCGGACGGGACGCCTAGCCTCGTCCCCACCGGGTAGTCCACCGGTGAGCGCCGTCCGGCGTCCGACGAACGAGGGGCGGTGGGACGACGTGGGTGCCGACCGGGACTGCGCGCGACACAGCGCGCTGCTGGTCTCCGCCGACGCCGACCTCACGGCCGCCGGGGCGAGCTGGGTGCAGGCCGGCCACGAGCTCGGCGAGCCCGTGGTCGCCGTGCTCACGCCGGGGGTGGCTGCCGTGCTCCTGCCGGCCACCACCGAGGGCACCGTGGTCTGGGCCGACTGGTCCGAGGTCTTCGCCGGGGGAGCCCCCGCCGCGGTGACCGCCCTGCGCCGCCTGGCCGCCCGGCACCGCGTGGGCGAGGACGGCGTCGTCCGACTGCTCATCGAACCGTGGGCCGGCACCGACCCCGACGCGTGGCGGGAGTGGCAGCGCTTCGAGGCCGTGCTCGACCACGTCGCCGGGGGCGAACCGCTGTGCGTGGCCTGCGTGCACGACGACCGTCGTCAGCCGGCCGAGCTGCTGGACACCGCGCGGGCCACCCATCCGGTGCTGCTGCGGGCCGCCGGCGAGGTCGCCAACCCCGACCACCAGGACCCGGCCGCCTTCCTCACCGGCCTCCCGGTGCCCGCCGAGCCGCTGGAGGGCGAGGAGCCCCTGGTCTCCGCCGACGCCGTGCGCGACCTGCGCGGGCTGCGGCACGACCTGTCGGTGCGCACCTCGGAGAACGGGCTGCTGGCCGGGCACGAGACCACGGTCGAGGACTTCCTGCTGGCCGTGGACGAGATGACCACCAACGCGCTGCGGCACGGCCGCCCCCCGGTCGACCTGCGGCTGTGGGCGACCGGCGACCGGTTGGTCTGCCGGGTCACCGACCACGGCAGCGGCCTGGACGACCCGTTCCTCGGCTACGGGCCCGCGCACGGCGAGGACCTGTCCCGTGGGGGGATGGGCCTGTGGCTGGCCCGCCAGCTCTGCGACCACGTCGACATCACGCCCGAGGGCGAGGGTGTCTCCATCCGGCTCACCACGAGCCTGGTCTGACCGTGCCCCGGGACCGGGACGCCGACGGTCGGGCCCGCAACGCCCGGCCCCGGGACGGCCTCGGGCGGCCACTGCCGCACGGGTCGCCGGGGGTGGAGCGGGCCCCGGAGGGCGTCGTCCGCACCGCCGAGGACACCCTGGCCGAGGCGCAGCGGCTGCTCGACTCGGGTCGGCCCTTCCACGCCCACGAGGTGCTCGAGGACGCGTGGAAGACCGGTCCGGACGACGAACGCGAGCTGTGGCGCGGGCTGGCCCAGCTGGCGGTCGGGCTCACCCACGCGGCCCGCGGCAACGCCACCGGCGCGCGCACCCTGCTCGACCGGGGCGCCGGGCACGTGCAGGCGGCCGCGGACACCGCGGCCCGGCTGGGGGTGGACGGCGTCGAGCTCGCCCACTGGGCCCGGTCTGCCGACGTGACCGGTCCGGTCCCGCCGCCCGTGCTGACGACCAGGCGGGGGCTGGTACCGCTGCGTGCTCCCGGCGGTGCCGCCGTGCCCGGCGGGCCACCAGGACCGTGACCGGGACCGTGACCAGGACCGTGACCAGGACCGTGATCGCCAGCGGCGCGAACACCGAGACGTCGGCGTCCAGGGGCGGGGGGCAGGGTCAGGTGACCAGCTCGATGGCCGCCCAGCCGACCAGCACGATCAGCAGGGGGATGGCGTAGAAGACCAGGGTGGCCCAGCGGGGGGTCCGCACCAGGGGGCGTCCGGTGCGCGGGTCGCGCACCTCGCCGGCCCGCCGGCTGACCATGTAGGCCGGCGGGATGCCCAGCACCAGGCCGGTCGCCAGCCAGAGCCAGCCCGAACGGCCCAGGTACGGCTCGTCGAGCAGGACGGCGAAGGCCCCCTGGCCGATCAGCCAGCCGGCCGCAGCGGCCAGCACGAGGGTGGTCGTCGTCCACCACCACGGCGGCTTGCGGTGCTCGTCGGTGAGGCTGGCGGCGTACTCGCGCGGGGTGCCGAAGGCCTCGACGGGGTCCTCGCCGGTGTCGGCCACGTGGCTCTCGACCTCGGCCACGATCTCTCCGATCCGGTCCGGCGGGACCTCCTGCAGGCGCAGGTGCAGCACCAGGGACTGGCCGTACTCGGTGACGGTCGGCGTGGGGTCGGTGCTCATCGGGTGCTCCTCGGGCTCGGGAACAGGCCGGCGGCCCGTTCGGTGAACGTGTGCCAGGCCGCGGCCCGGCGGTGCAGGTGGTCGCGGCCGGCGTCGGTGGCGGCGAAGAACTTGCGGCCGGGGCCACCGACGCCTTCCCGCCAGGACGACGTCAGCAGCCCGTCGGCCTCCAGCCGGTTGAGCACCGGGTAGAGGGTGCCGCCCCTGACGGCCCCCAGGCCCGCGGCCTGCAGGCGCTGGGCGACCGCGTACCCGTACGTCTCCTCCTCGGCGACCGCGGAGAGCACTGCCAGGGGCAGCACCGCCCGCAGCCACTCGGTGGGCAGTTCGTCGTCGGCCATGACTAGAACGTAGCGACCACTAGTCAGAGACGCAATCTAGTCGGGTGGAACTGTCGGCTTCCGGTCACGACGGTCACCGTCCGGGCGCTGGGAGACCTGCGTCACCGGTGGGACGCTGACGGGGCCATGACAGAGACCCCCGCCCCCGCGCAGACGCCCGCCGAGACCCCCGTACCCGCCCCGGTGCGCGGTCCGGTCACCTCGGCCTCCTACTCGGTCACCGTCCGGCTGGCCGCCGACGGTGACCCCGCCACCATCGGCCGGATCGCCACCGCGGTCGGTTCCGCCGGCGGGGCGGTCACCGCGATCGACGTCGTGGAGTCCCGGTCGGACGGTCTGACGGTGGACGTGACCTGCTCGGCGGCGGACGCCACGCACTCCGAGGAGGTGGTCGACGCCCTGGACGCCCTGGACGACGTGCACGTCCGCAAGGTCAGCGACCGCACCTTCCTGCTGCACCTGGGCGGGAAGATCGAGGTCGGGTCCAAGGTGCCGCTGAAGACCCGCGACGACCTGTCGATGGCCTACACCCCCGGCGTCGCCCGGGTCTGCCTGGCGCTGGTGGACCACCCCGAGGACGTCCGGAGGTTGACCATCAAGGGCAACACGGTCGCCGTGGTCACCGACGGCTCGGCGGTGCTCGGGCTGGGTGACATCGGCCCCGGCGCGGCGATGCCGGTGATGGAGGGCAAGGCCGCGCTGTTCAAGCGGTTCGCCGGCATCGACGCCTGGCCGATCTGCCTGGACACCCAGGACGTCGACGAGATCGTGCGCACCGTCGAGCTCATCGCGCCCGGGTTCGGCGGGATCAACCTGGAGGACATCGCGGCTCCCCGGTGCTTCGAGATCGAGGCCCGGCTGCGCGAGAAGCTCGACATCCCGGTCTTCCACGACGACCAGCACGGGACGGCGATCGTCGCGCTCGCGGCGCTGCGCAACGCGCTGCGGGTGGTGGACAAGCGGCTGGAGGAGGTCCGCGTCGTGGTCGCCGGGGGCGGTGCGGCCGGGACGGCGATCGTGTCGCTGCTGCTGGAGGCCGGCGCCGCACACGTGCTCGTCTGGGACCGCGAGGGCATCCTGCGCCCCGACGACGACCGGCTCTCCCCGGCCAAGCGCGAGCTGGCGGCGCGGACCAACCCGGTGTGCCGCAGCGGCGAGCTGCCCGACGCGCTGGTCGGTGCCGACGTCTTCATCGGGGTCAGTGCGGGCAACGTGCTCCCGGTCGAGGCGCTGGCCGGGATGGCCGAGAAGGCGATCGTGTTCCCGATGGCCAACCCGACCCCGGAGGTCGACCCGGTGCGGGCCCGGCCGCACTGCGCCGTCGTCGCCTCGGGCCGGTCGGACCTGCCCAACCAGATCAACAACGTGCTGGCCTTCCCGGGCGTCTTCCGGGGGCTGCTGGACGCCAAGGCCACCGAGATCCGGCCCGGGATGCTGCTGGCCGCGGCCGATGCGCTCGCCGCCGTGGTGCGGGACGACCAGCTCAACGCCAACTACATCATCCCGAGCGTGTTC
>JAOPVM010000359.1 GCA_025966215.1 Klenkia sp. | reverse complement strand
CGCCGCCGCCCGCGCTGCCGCCGCCCCGCCGCCGAGCGCGACCGCTCCGGCCGGTGCCCCCGGCGGTGCCGTGGTCGACGTCGACGAGGCCACCTTCCAGACCGAGGTCATCGACCGCTCGTTCCAGGTGCCGGTGGTGCTGGACCTGTGGGCCGAGTGGTGCGGGCCCTGCAAGCAGCTCTCCCCGGTGCTGGAGAAGCTCGCCGTCGAGGGCGGCGGCGCCTGGGTGCTGGCCAAGGTCGACGTGGACGCCAACCCGAACCTGGCCCAGGGCCTCAAGGTGCAGGGCATCCCCGCGGTCAAGGCGGTCTGGCAGGGCCAGCTGGTCGCCGAGTTCACCGGCGCCATCCCCGAGGACCAGGCCCGCCAATTCGTCACCGAGCTGGTCGGCGCGACCACCGGTGGCGGTCTCCCCGAGGGCGCCGAGGGCAGCGAGCCCGAGGAGCCCGAGGACCCGCGCCTGGACGCCGCCGAGGCGGCGCTGGACCGCGGCGACCTGGTTGCCGCCGAGGCGGCCTACCAGCAGGTCCTCGACGCCGAGCCCGCGCACCCGGTCGCGTCGCTGGCGATCAAGCAGGTGCAGCTGTTCCGTCGTGCCGAGGAGGCCGGCCCGAACGCACTCGCCGAGGCCGACGCCGCCCCCGACGACGTCGCTGCGCAGACCCGGGCCGCGGACTTCCTGCTCGGCACCGGGGACGTCGAGGGGGCCTTCGCCCGGCTGCTGGACGTCGTCCGGCGCACCGCGGGTGAGGACCGGGACGCAGCGAGGGTCCACCTGGTCGAGCTGTTCAGCGTGGTCGGCGACGAGGACCCCCGGGTGGGGGCCGCTCGCCGTCAGCTGTCGGCCGCGCTCTTCTGAGCCGGCGGGGCCTCACAGCCCGCAGCTGGTGAGGCCCTGCAGGTAGCCGGTGCGGAAGACGTCGACGAGCTGGAACCCGCTGAGCCCGACGTCGGGGAACACCGACCGGTCGGTGCCGTAGGTCAGCAGGAACTGCACCGCCTCGTCGAAGTCACCCGGCGAGATGGTGATGCTGGGGACCTCGGCGTTGAGCACCGCACCGGAGAAGGCCCCGGCCTGGCAGGTGGCCGACCGGATGGCGTCCTGGTCGTCGGTGGACAGCCCACGCTGCTCCCGGGCCGCCAGACCGTAGGGGATGGCCACCGCGGTCAGCACGGCGTAGTCACCGATGTCGGAGTAGGCCGGGTCGGCCAGGTCGGTGGTGTCGTACCCGACCGTGTCGTTCGAGGGGCAGAAGTAGACGTCGGCGTCGGGGGAGACGCCCTCGCACTGCGGCGCGGTGCCCTCGAAGGCCTCGATGGTCGGCGCGGTGAAGTCCGCCCCCAGGTCCTCGGGGAAGGAGTCCTCGTAGTACTCCGGCAGTGCGGTCTCGATCAGGCTGGTCACCTCCTCGGGGGAGGCGTTGCCGCCGGACTGGGCCTCCTCGTCGTCCTGGAACTCCCCCTGGGTGAACCGGCGGTCGTCCTCGAAGCCGTCGCGGCACGAGGCGGCCCCGCCGTCGAAGCCCTGCTGGATGGCCGACACCCGGTCGAAGTAGGAGCCGTGCGCCCCCTCCTCGTCCACGCCCGTGCCGACCGGGTCGCGGACGACGATGTACCCGCGGAGCAGGTCGTCGAGGTCGGGTGCCCGGATGGTCTCGTGCGCGGCGTTGCCCTCGGAGACCCAGCGGGTCCAGGCCCCGGCGAAGCAGTCGGCCTGGGTCTCGGTGTTGATCGAGGTGTCGTCGGCCGGGTAGCCCTCGCGGCCCTGGATGGCGTGCCCGAACTCGTGGGCCATGACCAGCGCGGGCAGGAACCGGCCGTAGGTGTCGGAGAGCTCCTGCATGAAGACCCGGTCGTAGGCGATGGCATCGCCCTCGGGTGCCTCCGGCGGGCAGTAGAACGCGTTCTGCTCGACGTCGGAGGGCCCGGCGCCGCAGGGCAGCTCGTCGCCGTTCGGGTACTGCGAGGGGTCGAAGTCACCCGGGTCGACCGAGAAGTACCCGCCGGTGAGCGGAGGGAAGTCCTCGCCGTAGACCTCGGGGTAGACCTGCTGCCAGAAGGCGTTGAGGTCGGCGAACGCGTTGCGGGCGGTGACGTCGGCCGGACCGTCCCCGGCTCCGTGGATCTCGAACTCGGCCTGGCTGACGTCGACCACGGGCGGCTCGGCGGAGGAGGCCTGGCCCGGCACCAGCGAGGCGGCGCAGCCGGACAGGACGAGCGCCAGGGTCAGACCGCCGACAACGGCGCCCACCGGGCGGGACGACGTGGTCATGGTTCCCCGTTCTGGTCGGACCGGCAGGGGGCCGGGCGGCCCGCCCATCATGGCCGAGCCGCCCCCGGGTCGCATCGAGACGCGGCGAGGGAGCACCCGGGTGGGGGAGCCAGGGCACACGACGGGCCCGCAGTCGTCGTGGACGGCGGGCCCGCGGGCGCGGTGGTGCGCAGTGCGGTGGTGCTCAGTCCTCGTGCAGGAACCAGACGGTGCCCAGCGGCGGTGCGGAGAGCGTCGCCGAGAAGGGCTGTCCGTGCCACGGTTCGGCGACGGCGTCCACACCGCCCAGGTTGCCCACCCCGGAACCGCCGTAGGCCTCGGCATCGGTGTTGAGCACCTCGCGCCAGCGCCCGCCCCGGGGCAGTCCGATGCGGTAGCCCTCGTGCGGCTGCCCGGCGAAGTTGGCCACGCAGGCCAGCGCCTGGCCGCCCTTGCCGTAGCGCAGGAAGCTCAGCACGTTGCCCGCGGCGTCGTTGGCGTCGATCCACTGGAAACCCGCCGGGTCGACGTCCTGGCTCCACAGCGCCTCGTTCTCGGTGTACCGGCCGTTGAGATCGGCCACCAGGGCGAGCACCCCGCGGTGCGCGGGGTCGTCGAGGTGCCACCAGTCCAGCGATCGGGACTCGGCCCACTCGCCGTCCTGGGCGAACTCCTGGCCCATGAAGAGCAGCTGCTTGCCCGGGTGTGCCCACATGTAGGCCAGGTAGGCGCGCAGGTTGGCCAGCTGCTGCCAGCGGTCACCGGGCATCTTGCGCAGCAGGGAGCCCTTGCCGTAGACGACCTCGTCGTGGCTGATCGGCAGCACGTAGTTCTCGCTGTAGGCGTAGACCAGGGAGAACGTCAGCTGGTTGTGGTGGTAGACGCGGTGCACCGGCTGCTTCTCGACGTAGCCGAGCGAGTCGTGCATCCAGCCCATGTTCCACTTGAAGCCGAAGCCCAGACCGCCGAGGTAGGTGGGCCGGGTGACGCCCGGCCACGCGGTCGACTCCTCGGCGATGGTCATGACGCCGGGGACCTCGCGGTAGACCGTCGCGTTCATCTCCTGCAGGAACGCCACCGCCTCGAGGTTCTCCCGGCCGCCGTGCACGTTCGGCGTCCACTGGCCCTCCTCGCGGGAGTAGTCCAGGTAGAGCATCGAGGCCACGGCGTCGACCCGCAGGCCGTCGACGTGGAACTCCTTGAGCCAGTACAGGGCGTTGGCGACCAGGAAGTTGCGCACTTCGGACCGGCCGAAGTCGAAGACGTAGGTGCCCCAGTCCAGCTGCTCGCCGCGCTGGGGGTCGCCGTGCTCGTAGAGTGCAGTGCCGTCGAAGCGGCCCAGCGCCCACTCGTCCTTGGGGAAGTGCGCGGGCACCCAGTCGATGAGCACCCCGAGGCCGGCCTGGTGGGCCTTGTCGACCAGGTAGCGGAAGTCGTCCGGAACGCCGAAGCGCGCCGAGGGCGCGAAGTAGGAGGTGACCTGGTACCCCCAGGAGCCGCCGAAGGGGTGCTCGGCGACCGGCATGAACTCCAGGTGGGTGAAGCCGGCGTGCACCGCGTACTCGACGAGCTCGTCGGCGAGCTGGCGGTAGGACAGCCCCTGCTTCCAGGACGCGACGTGCACCTCGTAGGCGCTGATGGGGCGCTCGTGCCAGTTGCCCTCGGCGCGGGCGGCGAGCCAGGCGTCGTCGGACCACTCGTAGCGGGACTCGGTGACCACCGAGGCGTTCAGCGGGGGGACTTCGGTGGCGAAGGCCATCGGGTCGCTCTTCTCCCGCCACACGCCGTCGGACCCGAGCACGTGGAACCGGTAGCGCTGGCCCACCTCGACACCGGGGACGAACAGCTCCCACACACCGGAGGAACCCAGCGAACGCATCGGGAGCGCGCGGGCCTGCCACCAGTCGAAGTCGCCGGTGACCTTCACACCGCGGGCGTTGGGTGCCCAGACGGCGAAGGAGGCACCGGAGACCGTGCCGCGCGCGGTGTCGTAGGAGCGCAGGTGCGCGCCGAGCACCTCCCACAGCCGCTCGTGCCGGCCCTCCCGGATCAGGTGCTGGTCGACCTCGCCGAGGGTCGGCAGCCAGCGGTAGGGGTCGTCGGCGGTGACGGTGGTCGTCCCGCCGTCCCCGTCGCCGTAGACGACCTCCACCCGGTAGTCGCCCGGCTGGTGGGGCAGGGTCGCCTCGTACACCCCGCCGCCGTGCAGCTGGGTGGCCTCGTGGCGGCTGCCGTCCTCGTCCAGGACGGCGACGGACACCGCGTCCGGGCGCAGCGTGCGCACCGCCCACCCGGCGCCCGAGGGGTGGGCCCCCAGCAGGCCGTGCGGGTCGTGCGACCAGCCCTCGACCACGGCGCGCACCGCCTCGCCGTCGACCGAGGTGTCGGTGCCCGGCCGGGGGTCGCTCACCGGGGCGAGCTCCACCGGCGGGGCCTGCTCGGGGGTGTCGTAGACCGTCGCGCCGGACGCCGGCGCGGCCGGGGTCCCGATGACGGCGGCGTGCCGACCGGGCTCGTCCTCCCGGACCGGCACCGGCGGGGTGCTGACCGGGGGCGGCGGAGTGCGGGTGCGCCCCGCGGAGGCCAGGGAGGTGGGCTCGGCGGAGGTGGGCTCGGCGGAGGTGGGCTCGGTCGTCGGGGCGCCGTCGACCTCCGGGCTGGTGGAGGCCGGGCTGATCTCGGTGGTCTCGGCCGGGGAGTCACCGCCGGTGCCGGCCTGCCGGCCGTCCTCGCGGGGCTCGGGGTGCGAGACCTCCGCCGGGTCGTCGTCCGGGGGCTCGGGCTGGGGGGCCGAGGGTGCCGAGGGGTTGCCGGGCTCGGCGATCGGGGCCGGTGCGATCACGGGGACGGCGGTGATGCCCTGCCCCGGGTTGCTCGGCCGGTCACGCTCGGCCTGCTCGAGCTCCTCCTGGAACGCCTTGGTCTTCTCCTCGACCACGCGCTGCAGGTCCTGGGGGTCGAGCGGGTCCTGCGGGTCGTCCTGGGTGCTCATCGTCGCTCCGTCCGTCGTGTGCAGGGTGGGGGGCCGTCCCCGGTGCGCCGAGACCTCAGCCGGCGGCGGCCAGCCGGGCCAGCGAGCTGAGCGGGATCATCAGCCAGTGCGGCCGGTTGCGCGCCTCGTAGACGCACTCGTAGACCGCCTTGTCCGCCTCGAAGGCCCGCAGCAGGGCCGATGACGCCGGGTCGGTGCCGCTGGCTGCGGCGTACCCGGCGCAGAAGGCGCTGCGGTTGCGCTCTGCCCACTCCTGCGCGCGGTACGCACGCTGCGGGTCGTCCGCCTGCTCGACGAGCATGTGCTTCGCGGCGTAGTCGAAGGACCGGAGCATGCCGGCGACGTCGCGCAGCGGGGAGTCCGGCTCCCGGCGTGAAGCCAGCGAGCGGGCCGGCTCGCCCTCGAAGTCCAGCACGATCCACCCGGTCGTGGTGCGCAGCACCTGGCCCAGGTGCAGGTCGCCGTGCACCCGCTGGACGGTCACCGGCTCGGTGGCCGAGGCGACGGCGGCGTAGCGGGCGCGCAGGCCATCGGCATGCACGGTGAGCTCCGGCACGATCGCGGTGGCGGCGTCCAGGCGCGCGGTCAGCTGGGCGGCGAGCTCGGCGTACCAGCCCGGGGCCGCGGGCTCCGAGGGCAGGACCGTGGCCAGGTCGCGGTGCACGCTGGCGGTGGCCTCGCCCAGCCGCTCGGCCTCCCCGGCGAAGTCCCCGCCCACCTCGTCGGCGTGCAGGTCGGCCTCGGCGTACAGGTCGCGCACGCTGGAGGTGGCCAGCCGCCAGCCGTCGCTGGCGTTGGGCACGAAGGACTGCAGGAACGCCACCGTCGCGGGCTCCGTGCCGGCCACCGGGTCGTCGATCTCGACGTGGCCCAGCAGCGGCGCGATGTGCGGGTTCTGGGTGCGGCGCAGCGCGTCGTGCACCTCGACGTCGGGGTTCAGACCCGGCTCCAGGCGACGGAACAACTTCATGATCGCCGTCTCGCCGAACACCAGGGAGGTGTTGGACTGCTCGGTGCTGATCACGTCGCCGGGCAGGCCCTCGGGGATGTAGGCCACGCCGGCAGGGTGGAAGTGCATCGGGCCGACGGTGGAGGCGGCCACCAGGTGGGTCAGCCACGGCACGGTGGCGTCCCGGTCGCGCATGGCGTCGTAGGCGTAGCTCTCGCCGGCGGCGCCGGGGATCGAGCCGACGAACGCGTGCTCGAGGTCCTCGGCCGGGGTGTCCCGCCAGGACAGCGGGACGAGGTAGAGCTCCTCGGCGCCGTCGCTGTAGGCCACCCGGACCCGGTGCACGGACAGCGCCGGGGTGCTCTCGTCGAGGAAGAAGCCGTCCTCGGTGACGCCGGACCACTCGCGGCCCTTGCCGGCGAACCAGCGTTGGTGCGGCATCCAGTCGGCCAACAGGTCGGTCAGTGCGCTCATCGGGTCCCCTCCAGGCCGAGGCCGCCGCTGCCGCCGGGGGCTTCGTCGGCCGAGCCGACGATGCCGGCGTCGAGCAGGTTGCGGGCGACGCTGGAGCTGGTGGCGGTCTCCCAGGCCTCGTCGTCCTCCTCGGTGGCCGCGGCCGTGGGCCTGGACAGCTCGAACCAGTAGAAGCCGTGCCCGGCCAGGGTGAGCATGTAGGGCAGCACCCCGATCTCGGGGAACTCCACCCGCCCGGTCAGCTCGACCGGCACGTAGCCCTCGAAGCGGCGCAGGTCCAGCTCCACCGGCTGCGGGAAGCGGGACAGGTTGTTCACGCACAGCACGACGTCGTCGCCGAACTCGCGGACGAAGGACAGCACCGTGGGGTTGCGGGAGCCGATCTCGGTGAAGCTGCCGACGCCGAACGTCGGGTGCTCCTTGCGCACCGAGATCAGCGTGCGGGTCCAGTGCAGCAGCGAGTTGGAGTTGCGCAGCTGGCCCTCGACGTTGGTGACCTGGTAGCCGTAGACCGGGTCGGCGATCAACGGCAGGTGCATCCGCTGGGGGTCGGCGGTGGAGAACCCGCCGTTGCGGTCCGGACTCCACTGCATCGGCGTGCGGACGCCGTCGCGGTCTCCGAGCCAGATGTTGTCGCCCATGCCGATCTCGTCGCCGTAGTACATGACCGGCGAGCCCGGCAGCGACAGCAGCAGTGCGGTGAACAGCTCGAGGGTGTCCAGGTCGTTGTCCAGCAGCGGGGCCAGTCGGCGACGGATGCCGATGTTGGCCTTCATCCGGGGGTCCTGGGCGTACTCGCCCCACATGTAGTCGCGTTCCTCGTCGGTGACCATCTCCAGGGTCAGCTCGTCGTGGTTGCGCAGGAAGATGCCCCACTGGCAGTTGTCCGGGATGGCCGGCGTCTGGGCCATGATCTCCGAGATCGGGAAGCGCTGCTCCCGACGCACGGCCATGAACAACCGCGGCATGACCGGGAAGTGGAAGGCCATCTGGCACTCGTCGCCGTCCTCGCCGAAGTACTCGACGACGTCGGCCGGCCACTGGTTGGCCTCGCAGAGCATGACCCGGTCGGGGTACTCGGCGTCGACCACCCGGCGCACGTGCTTGAGGAACTCGTGGGTCTTCGGGAGGTTCTCGCAGTTGGTGCCCTCCTCCTCGAAGAGGTAGGGCACGGCGTCGAGCCGGAAGCCGTCGATGCCCAGGTCCAGCCAGAACCGCAGGGCGTCGATGATCGCCTCCTGGACCTTGGGGTTCTCGAAGTTCAGGTCGGGCTGGTGGCTGAAGAACCGGTGCCAGAAGAACTGGCGGCGGATGGGATCGAACGTCCAGTTCGATTCCTCCGTGTCAACAAAGATGATGCGCGCGTCCTGGTACTTTTCGTCGGTGTCGCTCCAGACGTAGAAGTCGCCGAAGGGACCGTCCGGGTCCTTGCGCGATTCCTGGAACCACGGGTGCTGGTCCGATGTGTGGTTCAGCGGGAGGTCGATGATGACCCGGACGCCGCGCGCGTGGGCTTCAGCCACCAGGCGCTTGAAGTCGCTGATGGTGCCGAACTCGTCAAGGACCGAGTTGTAGTCGGAAATGTCATAGCCGCCGTCCCGCAGCGGCGACTGGAAGAACGGGGGCAGCCACAGGCAGTCCACGCCCAGCCACTGCAGGTAGTCCAGTCGGTCGATGAGTCCGGAGAAATCCCCGGACCCATCGCCGTTGGCAT
>JAOPVM010000357.1 GCA_025966215.1 Klenkia sp. | reverse complement strand
AGGGTGAGCAGCGTGCGGGCGTCGCCGTCGGCGACCTCGAAGGCGTCCCGGTAGCTGAGCACGATGCCCTGGTCGTAGGTCTGGTCGGCGACCAGCGCGGCCAGCTCGTCGGGCCCGGCGGTCGAGGGGAAGACCCGCAGCTGGCTGTGCAGCAGGCCCTCGACGCGCACGTCGGCGGGGTCCATCAGGGCCGGGTCGACGACGACGTCCACGACGGTGCCGGCATGGGCGAACTGGTCGATCTCGCGGACCACCTTGGGGCCGAGCACCGACCAGCCGACGACGAGCAGGTGGGTGGCCTGGGGCACCTCGTCGGTGTCCAGCAGCGGGACCGAGGGCGTCACGTCGCGGACGCCGTCGCAGGTGAACGTGGAGTCGTCCTCGGCGACGGCGATGACCTCGTCGCCGGCCACCAGCACCCGGTCGGAGGGCGGGTTGACCTCGACGCTGCCGTCGGGGTGGGCCAGGCCCAGCACGGCGGCGGTGTCGAAGGCGGTGAGCACCTGGCCGTAGGTGGCGCCCGTGAGCTCGGGGAAGGCCGAGAAGTAGACCTCGTCGCCGTCGAAGTCCAGCAGGTCGCGCAGCACCTGGGAGAGCCCGGACTGCCGGCAGGACTGGGCGGTGATCTCGGCGATGACGTGGTCGGAGTTGACCGTCACCACCTTGCGGTCGGTGAGGGTCTCGATGCTCGCGGCGTAGGTGGGGTCGGCGATCTCGGCGACCACGCGGGGGCCGGAGAAGTCCGGGTCGAGGGTCTTGATCGCCAGCACCGCCTTGATGGCGTCGGCGTCGCCGGACCCGGCACCCATGACGATGACCGAGCGGGCGCCGAGCACGTTGACCATCCGCAGGTCGTCGGCCTTGGACGGCGACCCGGACCGGCAGACCACCCGGGTGCTGCCGGTGTCCCGCACGGCAGCGGACAGCACGTCCTCCATGACGGTCTTGTCCTCCGCGCCCAGGACGACGACGGCGGCGTCCTTCTCGCTGGAGTTGGCGATGACCAGCTCGCCGACGATCGCCGCGATCCGCGGCGACCAGCCGAGGACGACGGTGTGCCCGGTCTCCAGCACGTCCGAGCGGCCCTTGCGCAGGCCCTCGATCCGCTGGTCCACGCCGTTGGCGATCAGGCCGATCAGGCTGCCGGCGATGAAGATGCCGGCGAGGGTGACCACGAAGGACAGCAACCGGACCGGCCACTCGCTGTCCCCGGCGAAGGTGCCTGCGTCGACCACGCGCAGCATCGCCTGCCAGACGCCCTCGACCGGGTTGGACACCGGCGGGCCGCCGTTGACCCCGTCGATGCCGAACGCCCAGAACACCAGCCCGAACACCAGGAAGATCGCGAAGGTCAGCGCCGCCAGCCAGCCGATGACCACGGCCGGGCCCTTGGCCAGGGCGTTGTCGAACTTGTAGCGCGCCTTCTGGGCGAACGTGGGGTCCAGCACCGCGCGCTGCCTGCGGACCGTGTGCGCGGCCGGGGCGGGCTTGGCCATCCGGGTGCGGCGGCTGACCGCCTTCCCGGGTCGCGTCGGTCGCGCCGAGGCCGTCTTGATCTCGCCCATGTCCTGCTCCTCGCTCCGCGCGCGGTCCCGCGCGTCCCCCGACCGCCCCGACGCAGGGCAGTGCTCAGGGCGCAGGCTAGGCCCTCCCCGAGCCCCGGTTGCGGCACCCCCGCGCCTCGTCGACAGGAGCGGGACCGGTGTGGTCAGCGGCCTGGGAACCGGGCAAGCTCCCGGGTGACACCCACGACCGCGACCGGGAGGACAGCGATGACCAGCGACTCCGAGCAGGTCCGTCCCGAGGTGGTGGACGCGATCGTGGCCGCGCTCGCCGAGACCGACCCCAGCGACCTCCCCGAGGACGCGACGCGCGCGGAGAAGGACGCGGCCAAGGACCTGTACTTCACCCGGATGGTCGCCGGCCGCGAGCAGCGGGACCGTCAGTCGCGGGCCTGGGAGCTGCTGCTGACCAGGAGCTACGACGACCCGCCCACCTGGGCGCAGCTGTTCGACGACCTGCCCGCCGGCACCGAGACCGAGCTCGCCGAGCTGTACGACGCCTTGCCCGCGGGCGCCCAGACCGAGTACGCCAAGCGGTACGGGGCCCCCGCGCAGGCCTGAGCGGACCGCCTGTCCCGCCGGTACCGTCGCCGGGATGACGAGCGCCGGGATCGGCCCCGGGTACCGGGTGGCCGGTCGCTACCGCCTGCTCTCCCGGCTCGGCGGTGGCGGGATGGGTGCGGTCTGGCTGGCCACCGACGAACGGCTGGGCCGCGAGGTCGCGGTGAAGCAGGTCGTGCTGCCCCCGGGCGTGGACCCCGCGGTCGCCGAGGAGCACCGGGCCCGCACCATGCGGGAGGGCCGGATCGCGGCGAGGGTCAGCCACCCGCACGCGATCAGCGTCTACGACGTCGCCGAGGACGGCGGCCAGCCGTGGCTGGTCATGGAGCACCTGCCCTCGCGCAGCCTGGCCGACGTGCTGTCCGCCGACGGCGTGCTGCCGGTCCAGCAGGTCGCCCAGATCGGCGCGCAGCTCGCCGACGCCCTGGTCGCCACGCACGCCGCCGGGATCGTGCACCGGGACGTGAAGCCGGGCAACGTGCTGGTCGGGCAGGGCGACCGGCTGGAGGGCCTGGTCAAGATCACCGACTTCGGCATCTCGCACGCCCAGGGCGACGTCCGGTTGACCCAGACCGGGATGCTCACCGGCACCCCCGCGTTCCTGTCCCCCGAGGTGGCCCGCGGCCAGGAGCCGGGCCCGGCCGGGGACGTGTTCAGCCTCGGCGCGACGCTCTACACCTGCCTGGAGGGCGACCCGCCGTTCGGCTCGTCGGGCAACTCGCTGGAGATGCTGCACCGGGCCGCGGCCGGCGACGTCCGCCCGCCGCAGCGCTCGGGCGCGCTCACCGCGACGATCGAGCGGATGCTCGGCACCGACCCGGCCGCCCGACCCACGATGGCCCAGGTGCGCGACGAG
>JAOPVM010000341.1 GCA_025966215.1 Klenkia sp. | reverse complement strand
GGGCCGGACGGCGGCGAGGGACTCCAGGTCACCCGCCCCGGCGAAGGCCTCCACCCCGGCCGCGACGGCGGCGTCCAGGGCGTCGGCCGAGAGGGCCGCCACCTGTTTGGGGTCGTAGGGGTCGTTGGCACCAGACACGGGAGGCCATTCTGCCTGCCGGGGGTCGGGCGAGCCGCGGCGGACTCAGTCGGTCGGGGCCGGGGGCAGCAGGGTGGACAACCCGCCCCAGGCCAGCGCGGTCAGCTGGTCGACCAGCTCCGCGGCGGACACGGTGCGCGCGGTGGACCACCAGTGTGCGGCCAGCTGCACCATGCCGACCACCCCGTACGCCCAGGTGGCGGTGGGGGCGGGGTCCAGGCCGAGGTCCTGCAGCCGCTCCCCCATCACCCAGGCCAGTGCGCCGGCGACCTCACGCTCGGTCTGGGCGACGAGGTCGGCCCGCCCGGCGCGCCCGGCCTGGGCGTAGGCGAACCGGTAGAGCGCCGGCTCGTCCTCGATGATCGCGACGAAGGCCGCGACGACGGCGCGCAGCCGGTCGACGTCACCGGGCCGGTCGGCGGCGAGCTCGCCCAGCAGCCGGGGCAGCAGGATCTCGCTGCTGACCCGCTCCAGGACGGCGTCGACCAGCTCGTCCTTGTCGGCGAAGTACCGGTAGAGCACGGTCTTGCTGACCCCGGCGGTGCGGGCGACGTCCTCGACCGCCAGCTCGGGCCCGGTGCGCCGGACCGACTCCACGGCGGCGGCGACGAACTCCACCCGGCGGGCCCGGCGGTGCTCGGTCCACCGCGAGGAGCGGCCGTCGGAGCGTCCGGCTGGGGTCACCGGGAGAGTCTCCCAGCCGCGATGCCGCCCCGCTTGTGTACGGACGTACACATCGTCGCTTAGCGTGTGCCGCCATGAGCTCCCCCGTCGAGGACACCCGGACCATGCGCGAGCGGATGCTCGCCGGTGACGCCTACGTCGCCGACGACCCCGACCTGGCCCGGGAGAACGCCCGCGCCCAGTCGTTGGCCCACCGGTACAACGGCCTGGACCCGGCCGACGTCGACGCCCGCCGCGCGCTGCTCACCGACCTGCTCGGCGCGTTCGGCCCGGACAGCACGATCCGGGCGCCCTTCCGCTGCGACTACGGGTACCAGACCACCGTCGGCGCGCGGACCTTCGTCAACTGGGGGCTGGTCGCCCTGGACGTCGGCCGGATCACCATCGGGGACGACGTCCAGATCGGCCCGAACGTGCAGCTGCTCACCGCCACCCACCCGGTCGAGCCGGGGCCGCGGCGGGACAAGTGGGAGGGCTCGGCGCCGATCACGCTGGAGGACAACGTGTGGCTCGGCGGCGGGGTGGTCGTGCTGCCCGGGGTCACCATCGGCCGGGACACCGTGGTCGGCGCCGGATCGGTGGTCACCCGAGACCTGCCCGCCGGGGTGGTCGCCGTCGGCAACCCGGCGCGGGTGGTCCGGCCGGTCGACGGTGCCTGAGCACCCCACCCGGCGGTTCGACCCCGACCGCCGCGACCGGCTGGTCGACGTCACCCTCGACGTGATCGCCGAGCACGGGCTGGCCGGCCTGACCTCGCGACGGATCGCCGCGGCCGCCGACGTGCCGCTGGGCTCGGTGACCTACCACTTCGACGGGCTCGCCGACCTGGTGCGGGCAGCGTTCGCCCGGCACGCCGGGACCATGGCCGAGGTCTTCCGGGCGCACTTCGCCGGGGTGAGCGACCGGGCCTCGATGCTCGAGGCAGCGACCGACTTCGTGCTGGAGGGCCACCGGGCCTCGCCCCGGGAGTGGACCGTGGCCTACGAGCTGTACCTGGCCGCGCTGCGCGACCCGGCGCTGCGCGAGGTCACCGAGGCCTGGATGGGCAGCAGCCGGGAGACCCTGCAGCGCGTGCTGGAGCCCGACCTCGCCCGCGCCCTCGACGGCGTCATGGAGGGCCTGACCATGCACGCGATCCTCACCACCGCCCCACCGTCCCGCGAGCAGACCCGCGCCGTGCTCGCCCGCGTCCTGGAGGTCACCCCGTGACCACCGCCGCCCCCGCACCGACCCGGCAGCTGCAGCGCGCCCGGGTCGCCGTGGCCATCTGCTTCGCGCTGAACGCGGTCTTCTACGCCAACCTGATCCCGCGGCTGCCCGAGCTGCGCGACGACCTCGGGCTGTCCAACACGGCCCTGGGCACCGCCCTGGCCGCGGCCCCCCTGGGCGCGCTGCTCATGGGCCCGCTCGCGGCCGTCCTCATCGCCCGCCTCGGGTCGGGGCCGGTGGCCTCGTTGGGGCTGCTGGGCCTGGGCGTCGGGGTGGCCGGGGCCGCGGCCGCGCCCGGCTGGTGGGTGCTGGCGCTGGCGTTGCTGCTGGTCGGGGCACTGGACGCGATCGTCGACGTGGCGCAGAACGCGCACGGGCTGCGGGTGCAGCGCGGGTACGGCCGGTCGATCCTCAACGCGCTGCACGGGCTCTGGAGCCTGGGCGCGGTCGCCGGTGGCCTGCTCGGCTCGGCGGCGGCCGGGCTCGGCGTGCCACTGGAGGTGCACCTGGGTGTCTCGGCCGTGGTGTTCGGGGCCGTCTCCATGGCGATCCGGCGGTGGATGCTGCCCGGCCGGGACGACGCGGAGCCCACCCCCGAGGCGGCGCCGACCGTGCCGGGGGCCCGCAGCGCGCGCCGGACCGCCGTCCTGGCGCTGGTGGTGCTGGGTCTGCTGGCCGCGGCAGGCGCGTTCGTCGAGGACTCCGCCGCGTCGTGGAGCGCGATCTGGCTGCGC
>JAOPVM010000321.1 GCA_025966215.1 Klenkia sp. | reverse complement strand
GATCCCAGCGGCGGCGCGGGGATCCAGGCAGACCTCAAGACGTTCAGCGCGCTCGGCGTCTACGGCACCGCCGTCCTCACCGCCCTGACCGCCCAGAACACCCGCGGGGTGACCGGCGTGCACCCGGTGCCCGCTGCCTTCGTCGGCGACCAGCTGCGCACCCTGCTCGACGACGTGACCGTGCACGCGGTGAAGACCGGGATGCTCGGCTCGGCCGCGGTGGTCCACGAGGTGGTCGCCGTGCTGGGCGGACGCTCGGCCGGGCCGCTGGTGGTCGACCCGGTGATGGTCGCGACCAGCGGCGACCAGCTGATCGACGACGACGCGGTGGACGCCGTCCGGACGGCGCTGCTGCCGGTGACCGACCTGCTGACCCCGAACGTGCCGGAGGCCGCCCGCCTCCTCGACGCCGCGCCCGCCACGACCGTCGACGGGTTGGGTGCGCAGGCGCTCGCCCTGCTCGAGCTCGGTCCGGAGGCGGTGCTGGTGAAGGGCGGTCACCTGGCCGCCCGGCTGGGGGAGGGCGTCGACGTGCTCGCCGTCGGGGGACCGGACGGTCCCACGGTGCACGTCAGCCGGCGTCCGCTGGTGCGCACCGCGAACACCCACGGCACCGGGTGCACGCTGTCGGCCGCGCTGGCCGCCGGGTGTGCCCACGCCGGGGGCGCCCCGGACTGGCTCGCCCTCGTCGAGGACGCCCGCGACCACCTGCAGGCCGCCCTGCACGGGGCGGACGCGTTGCACGTCGGCTCGGGGAACGGCCCCGTGCACCACCTGGCCCGGACGTGGGGGGACGCGTGAGCTTCTCCGCCGACGCCTGGGCGGCCACCGCCGGACTGCGCGCGGACATCGAGGCGCTGCCCTTCCTCGCCGAGCTGGCCGACGGCACGCTCGACCCGGCGTCCTTCCGGCACTACCTGGAGCAGGACGCGCTGTACCTGGCCGGCTACGCCCGGGCGCTGTCCCTGCTGGCCGCCCGGGCCCCGGGCACCGCTGCGGCCTCGTTCTGGGCGCAGGCCGCGCACGGTGCCGGCGCGGTGGAGACGGCGCTGCACGCCGACCTGCTCGAGGTGCTCGGCGGCGACGGCCGACCGGTCGAGGAGAGCCCGACCTGCCTGGCCTACGTCTCCTGGCTGGTGGCGACGGCGGCCACGGCGTCCTACGCGGTGGGCTGCGCGGCGGTGCTGCCCTGCTTCTGGGTCTACGCCGACGCCGGCGTGCGGCTGGCCGCCACCGCCCGGGCGACGCCGGGCCACCCCTACGCCCGGTGGGTGGCCACCTACGACGACCCGGCGTTCCAGGAGTCCACCCGGCGGGCCCGGGAACTCACCGACGCCGCGGCCGGCCCGGAGCACGCTGCGGCCATGCACCGCGCCTTCGCGGTCGCCACCCGCTACGAGCGGGAGTTCTGGCGCTCGGCGCACGTGCGGGAGACCTGGGGCGACTGAGCCGGCGGGCTCAGCGCCAGTCGGGCGGGTCGGCCGGCTGGAGGTCGGGGTCGTCCCCGGAGAAGGTGCGCACCTTCCCCGGCCCCGTCGTCGGCCCCTCGAACCGGCAGGTGACCCGGCCGAGCCCGCTGCCCCACACCCAGCCCCGGCCCATCTCGGTGTGCTCGACGTCCTGGCCGGGGTGCCAGACCCGTCGGGCCGGGCCGGGGGCGGGGTCGTCGGGGACGACGTCGTCCCCGGCCGGCTCGACGGCGGCGGCCACCGGCTCCACGGCGGGGGCGAACAGGTCGCCCTGCACGTAGGTGGCCAGGCCGGAGACACCGACGCCGAGCAGGCGCACTCCGCCCGTGCGGTCGATGCCGGCCAGCAACCGCCGGGCGACCTCGGCGATCGTGCGGGCGTCGTCCACCGGTTGAGGCAGCGTCTGCGACCGGGTGAGGGTGGTGAAGTCGTAGCGCCGGAACTTCAGCGTGACGGTGCGGCCCGCCGTCCCGTCCCCCTGCAGCCGGGAGACCACCCGGTCGGCCAGCCAGCGGATCTCGGACTCGAGCCGGCCCAGGTCGGTCAGGTCGGTCGCGTAGGTGCGCTCGGCCGACACGCTCTTGGCCTCGCGGTCGGGCACGACGGGCCGGTCGTCCTCGGCGCGGGCCAGGCGGTAGAGCCCCGAACCGTGCGCCTGACCGACGAGGGAGACCAGGTCGGTGAGCGAGCGCTGGTGCAGGTCGGCCACCGTCCGGACGCCGACCGAGGACAACCGGTCCCCGGTGGCCGGGCCGACGCCGGGCAGCGAGCGGACGGGCAGCGGGTGCAGCACCTCGAGCTCGGTGCCGGCGGGGATCACCCGCAGCCCGTCGGGCTTGTCGAGCTCACTCGCGATCTTGGCCAGCGTCTTGGACGACGCGATGCCCACCGAACCGCGCACCCCCCCGGTGGCCTCGTGGATGCGCACCTTGAGGGCTGCCGCCAGGGCGGTGAGCCCGTCGGTGCTGAGGTCGTGACCTCCAGCGGCGAGGTCGACGTAGGCCTCGTCGACGCTCACCTGCTCCACCAGGGGCGACAGCTCGCGCAGCTCCTCCATCACCACCCGCGAGGTCGCGGAGTAGGCGGCGAAGCGGCCGCCCAGGAACGCGGTCCCGGGCGGACAGCGGCGGCGGGCCTCACCGGCGGACATCGCGCTGCGCGCCCCGTAGGCGCGTGCCTCGTAGGAGGCGGTGGCGACGACGCCGCGGCCCCCGGTGCCACCGACCACCACGGGCTTGCCCCGCAGGCTGGGCTTGTCGCGCTGCTCGACCGCGGCGAAGAAGGCATCCAGGTCCAGGTGCAGGATGCTCGCCTCTCGCCGCACCGGTCCATCGTCCTCCACCGGCGCGGCCGATGATGGACCCGTGACCGAACCGAGCATCTGGGCCCAGCAGGCCGCCGCCGACCCCGAGCACTCCGCGAACTACGTCGCGCGCTTCCGCGGGCTGGCCGCCGACGGGTTCGACCTGGACGGCGAGGCCCGGTTCGTCGACGCGATGCTGCCCCGCGGCTCGCGGGTGCTCGACGCCGGCTGCGGCCCGGGCCGGGTGGGCGCCGCGCTGGCCGCGGTGGGCCACGAGGTGGTGGGCGTGGACGCCGACCCGGTGCTCGTCGAGGCGGCCCGGGCCGACCACCCGGGTCCGACCTGGCTGGTCGGCGACCTGGCTCTCCTGGACGTCCCCGGCCGGTTCGACGCCGTCGTGTGCGCCGGGAACGTGATGGCGTTCCTGGCGCCGTCCACCCGCCGCCGGGTGCTGGCCGGCTTCCGGTCGCACGTGGTGCCCGGCGGACGGGCCGCCATCGGCTTCGGCGCCGACCGCGGCTACCCGTTCGCCGAGTTCCTGGACGACGCCCGCGCCGTCGGTTGGACCGTCGACCTGCAGCTGGCCACCTGGGACCTCCGGCCGGCCACCGAGGAGTCGGACTTCCTGGTCGCCGTGCTGAGCAGCTAGACCACCAGCTGCAGCCGGCTCCGGGCCCGCCCGACGGTGACCTGCTGGCCCCAGGAGACGGTGAGGTGGTCGTCCTCCAGGCCGTCGCCGAACACCACCAGGCCGTCGCTCTCCACGGTCACG
>JAOPVM010000307.1 GCA_025966215.1 Klenkia sp. | reverse complement strand
GGACCGGCTCGCGGCTCGTGGTGGCCCCGGACGGCCCGCCCGGGGTCGGCCCGGCGCTGGTCGCCGCGGCCTGCGCCCGCGCCGAGCAGGCCGGTGCGCTGCGCTTCGACGCCACCGTGCAGGACAGGTACGCCGGGCTGTTCACCCGGCTCGGCTGGCAGACCGTCGGCCCGGCGCAGCTGGCCGGCCGTCCGCACACCGCCATGACCTGGCCGATCGGCCGACTGGCGGCGCTGGCCCGGGCGACGAAGTCCCCGCTCGGCGGCCTGCTCGCCGGGTTCCAGCTGGGTGGCGCGGGGTTCGTCGGCGACGACGGCGCCCCCGTGCCCGGCACCGACGTGGTCGCCGCGTGCGACGCGATCCTGCCCTCGATGGTCGAGCGGGATCCGGAGTGGGCCGGCTGGTGCGGGGTGCTGGTCAACGTCAACGACCTGTCCGCGATGGGCGCCGTCCCGCTCGGGCTGCTGGACTCGATCGGCGCCCGGGACGCCTCCTTCGCGGCCCGGGTCGTGGCGGGGCTCCGGGCCGGGTCGCAGGCCTGGGGCGTGCCGGTGCTCGGCGGACACACCCAGCTCGGCGTGCCCGCCGCGTTGAGCGTGACCGCGCTGGGCCGCACCGACCGGCCGGTCCCCGGCTCCGGCGGCCGGCCGGGCCAGCGCGTGCGGCTCACCGCCGACCTCGGCGGGGGCTGGCGCCGCGGCGCGACCGGCCGCCAGTGGGACTCCACCACCGGCCGGACCACGGCGGAGCTGCAGCTGATGGGCTCCCTCGTCGCCCGTACCGCCCCGGCCGCGGCGAAGGACGTGTCGATGGCCGGGCTGGTCGGCACCCTCGGGATGCTCGCCGAGGCCAGCGGCTGCGGGGCGGTGCTCGACGTCGCCGCCGTCCCCCGCCCCTCGTGCGCCACGGTCGGGGACTGGTTCACCTGCTTCCCCGGCTCGGCCTTCCTGACCACTGACGACGCCGACCGCGCCGTCGCCCCGGCGGGTCCGGCGACCACCGCCACCTGCGGCGAGCTCGTTCCCGGGTCCGGCGTCCGGCTGCGCTGGCCCGACGGCTCCACCACCCCTGCCCTGACCGGTCCGGTGACCGGTCTGGGCGCCTCCCACCCCACGGAGAACTGACATGGCCACCACCACGGTCGCTGCGGTAGCCGCCCCCTTCGGGCGGGACCTCGGCGAGACCTTCGCCCGGATCGAGCTCCTCGTCGCCGACGCGCGCGCCCGGGGCGTGCAGCTGCTGGCCCTGCCCGAGGCCACCCTCGGGGGCTACCTGGCCTCCCTCGGTGACCACGGGGTCGCCGAGGTGCTGCCCGAGCACGCCCTGCCGCCGGCGCTGGACGTCGGCGGTCCCGAGGTCGCCCGGTTGGCCCGGATCGCCGGGGACATGGTGGTGACCGCCGGGTTCTGCGAGTCCGACGGCACCGAGCGGTACAACACCGCGGTCGCGGTGACCGGCGACGGCGTGCTGGGCGTGCACCGCAAGGTGCACCAGCCGCTGGGAGAGTCCAACAGCTATGCCGCCGGCGACGGCTTCCGCGCCTTCGACACCCCCGTGGGCCGGATCGGGATGATGATCTGTTACGACAAGGCCTTCCCGGAGGCGGCCCGCACGCTGGCCGTGGACGGTGCCGAGATCGTGGTCTGCATGTCGGCCTGGCCGGGGTCGCGCACCGGTGCGGTCGCCGACCTCGCCGAGGACCGCTGGACCCGCCGGTTCGACCTCTTCGACCAGGCCCGGGCGCTGGAGAACCAGATCGTGTGGGTGTCGGCGAACCAGTCGGGCACCTTCGGCTCGCTGCGCTTCGTCTGCAGCGCGAAGGTCGTCGGCCCGGGGGGCGACGTGCTGGCGACCACCGGGGTCGCCCCGGGCACGGCGGTGGCCAGCGTGGACGTCGGTGCCGCGCTGGAGGGCGCCCGCCGGTCGATGGGGCACCTGCGGGACCGTCGTCCCGACACCTACGGCGTGGGGGCGGTGGCGTGACGCTGACCGAGAACGCGCCCGCCCGCACCGGGCTGCCCACCCACGTGCCGGTCGCCGTCGTCGGTGGCGGGCAGGCCGGGCTGTCGGTCTCCTGGCACCTGGTGCACCGCGGGATCGAGCACGTCGTCCTGGAGCGGGAGACCGTCGCCCACGAGTGGGTCGACGCGCGCTGGGACACGTTCTGCCTGGTCACACCCAACTGGCAGTGCCAGCTGCCGGGCTGGCCCTACGCCGGTGACGATCCCGACGGCTTCATGCTGCGCGACGAGATCGTGGACTACGTCCGGTCCTACGCGGCGTCCTTCGGCCCCCCGGTGCACGAGGGCGTCGCCGTCACCCGGCTGTCCCCGGCGCCCACCGGCGGCTACACGCTGCAGACCAGCGCGGGAGAGCTGCACGCCGACCAGGTCGTGCTCGCCGTCGGCGGCTACCACCTGCCCGTCGTCCCCCCGTACGCCACGGCGCTGCCCGCGACCGTCACCCAGCTGCACTCCCAGCAGTACAAGAACCCCGACCAGCTGCCCGCAGGCGACGTCCTGGTGGTCGGCACCGGGCAGTCCGGCGCACAGATCGCCGAGGACCTGCACCTGGCCGGACGGCGCGTGCACCTCGCCGTCGGCAGCGCCCCGCGGATCGCCCGCCGGTACCGCGGCCGCGATGTCGTCGCCTGGCTGCACGACCTCGGGCACTACGACATGCCCGTCGAGCAGCACCGCGACGGCGAGGCCGCCCGGGTCGGCACCAACCACTACGTCACCGGCCGGGACGGCGGCCGCGACATCGACCTGCGCACCTTCGCCGCCCAGGGCATGCAGCTCTACGGCACGCTCACCGGGCTGGTCGACGGCGCGCTGACCTTCCGCCCGGACCTCACCGCGCACCTGGACCACGCCGACGCCGTGGACGACTCGGCCAAGGACGTCATCGACCGGCACATCGCCGCCGCCGGCATCGACGCCCCGACCGAGCCCCGGTACGTGCCGGTCTGGGCGCCGGCGGAGGACCCGGTCGCCCTCGACGTCGACCGGATCACCAGCGTGGTCTGGGCGATCGGGTTCCGCGCCGACTGGTCGTGGGTGCAGGTGCCGGTGTTCGACGGCCGCGGCTACCCGACCCACCACCGGGGAGTCACCGCCGCTCCGGGGCTGTTCGTGCTGGGTCTGCCGTGGCTGCACACCTGGGGGTCGGGGCGGTTCAGCGGCATCGCCCGGGACGCCGAGTACGTGGCCGACCGGATCACCGAGCTCAGCACCGCAGGCTCGCCCACCGGGCTGGGTCCGACGCTGGCGGCGGCTGCGGCGTCGTCGGCCTCCCGCATGGCGTGAGGATCGCTGCGGTCTCGGCGCACTTCGGCCGGGACGTCGATGCCTGCCTGACCAAGATCGAGGCGATCACCGCCGATGCGCGGGCCCGCGGCGTGGACCTGGTGGTGTTCCCGGACGCGACGATCGGCGGGTACCTCGGCGGCTTCGGCGCGGTGGGCGCCACCGGGATGCCGCCGGCGTTCCCCGCCGACCACCCGGTGTTCGACCGGCTCGCCGCCGCGGCCGGGCCCACGGTGGTCTGCCTGTCCTGGCGGGAGTCCGACGCCGGCCGGTTCTTCAACAGCGCCGTCTGCCTGACCGGGGACGGCGTGCTCGGCCGGCACCGCAAGGTGCACCAGCCGGTGGGCGAGGTGGCCGCCTACGCCGCCGGCGACGCCTTCACCGCCTTCGACAGCCCGGTCGGCCGGCTGGGCATGCTCGTCGACTACGACAAGACCTTCCCCGAGGCGGCCCGCACCCTCGCCGGGGACGGCGCCCAGCTGCTGGCGTGCCTGTCCGCCTGGCCGGCCTCGCTCACCGACCGGGCCCCACGGCTGGCCCAGGACCGGCAGTCCCGGCTCTTCGACCTCTACGACTGCGCCCGCGCCGCGGAGAACCAGGTGGTCGTGGTCTCGGCCAACCAGACGGGCACGATGGGCCGGCTGCGCTTCCTGGGCCAGTCCAAGGTGGTCGGGCCCGGCGGCGACGTGCTGGCCCGCACCTGGGCCAAGGCCGGGCTCGCCCTCGCCGACCTCGACGTCGCCGCCGAGGTCGGCCGGTCCCGCCTGAACCTCTCCCACCTGCGCGAACGCCGTCCGGAGGCGTACCGGTGACGATCGCCCTGCTCACCTACTCGACCAAGCCGCGCGGCGGGGTCGTGCACACCCTGGCGCTGGCCGAGGCGATGGCCCGGGCCGGGCACGACGTGCACGTGTGGGCGCTCGGCCGCGGTGGCGACGGTGCCTTCTTCCGCTCCGTCGACCCCCGGGTGACGCTGCGGCTGGTGCCGTTCCCCGACCGGCCGGGTGAGGACGTCGGCGCCCGCATCGTGCGCTCCATCGCCGTGCTGGGGGCCGCCTTCGACGGCGGCTACGACGTGGTGCACGCCCAGGACTGCATCTCGGCCAACGCCGTCCCGGACTGCCTGCGCACCGTGCACCACCTCGACGTCTTCACCACCCCGGAGCTGGCCGCCTGCCACGAGCGCGCGATCGTCACCCCACAGGCCCTGGTCTGCGTCTCCGCCGCGGTCGCTGCCGAGGTGGCCGCCGGCTGGGGCCGGATCGCCACCGTCATCCCCAACGGCGTGGACGGCGCCCGGTTCGCCGTCGCCGCCGGGCCCGACGGGGACGCCGGACGGCGCCGCTGGCGGGACCGGCTCGGCGGCTACGTGCTGGCGGTCGGCGGGATCGAGCCACGCAAGGGCAGCCGTGACCTGGTCGAGGCGATGGCGCTGGTGCAGCGGGAGCGGCCCGATCTCGAGCTGGTGGTGGCCGGCGGGGAGACCCTGTTCGACCACCGTGCCTACCGGGCCGACGTCGAGGCCCGGGCGGCCGAGCTCGGCGTCCGCCCCGTGGTCCTGGGGCCGGTCGCCGACGACGAGCTGCCCACCCTGGTGGCCGGCGCCGAGGTGTTCGCCTTCCCCTCCACGAAGGAGGGGTTCGGGCTGGCCGCGATGGAGGCGCTCGCGGCCGGGGTGCCGCTGGTGACCCGGGACCTGCCGGTGCTGCGCGAGGTGTTCGGCGGCGCGGCCGCGTTCGCCACCGACCCGGCCGGCTTCGCCGCGGCGCTGCTGGCCGCGGCGGGCCCACGGGAAC
>JAOPVM010000299.1 GCA_025966215.1 Klenkia sp. | reverse complement strand
GGCTGTCGCAGGCCGACCGCGACGCCTCGGTGTACCCGCCGGTGCGCGAGAAGACCGGGTCCTCCCTCGGCGTCCCGACCGGTCCGGAAGGGCTGATCATCAAGGAGGTCGTCAAGGAGCTCGGGCGGAAGGGCTACAGCGAGGAGCAGGTCTACGCCGGCGGTCTGCGGATCACCACGACCGTCGACAAGCACTCCCAGGACGTCGCCGTCGCCAGCGTGAACGAGGCGCGGGCCGGCCAGCCGGAGACGCTGCGCCAGGCGCTGGTCGCGATCGACCCGAGGACCGGCGGGGTGCGGGCGTACTACGGCGGGGCGAGCGGGGTCGGCAACGACTATGCCAAGGCGCAGCGCCAGCCGGGTTCCTCGATGAAGCCCTACGTGCTGGCGACCGCGCTCGAGCAGGGGATCAGCGTGACCGCCCGCCGGGACGGCAGCAACGGGCAGACCTTCCTCGACCGCCCGGACCGGCCGGTGTACAACGCCGGCGGCGCCTCCTGCTACGCGTGCACGCTGGAGAACTCGCTGGTCCGGTCGCTGAACACGACCTTCTACGGCCTGGCCTACGAGGTCGGTCCGGACAACGTCGCCGAGACGGCGCGCCTTGCCGCGGGCCTCCCCGAGGTCTGGGAGGACGGCCTGCTCAAGGGCCGGGAGACCCTGACCAGCACCAACGGTGGGCGCGGCGGATCGATCGGCATCGGTGAGTACGAGATGCGCCCGATCGACCAGGCACACGGCTTCGCCACGCTCGCGGCGGGCGGGGTCGAGCGCGACCCCTTCTTCGTCCTCAAGGTGGCCGACAGTGCCGGCGGCGTCCTGCTGGCGAACCCGGGCGACCCGGGCGAGCAGGTCATCGCCGCCGACGTGGCCGCCGACGTCACGTACGCCATGACCGGCGTCGCCGAGCACGCCGACCGCACGCTCGCCGGCGGCCGGGAGGTGGCCTGCAAGACCGGTACGCAGGGCTGGGGCCAGGACGGCTCGCAGAACACCGACGCCTGGATGGTCGGATTCACCCCCTCCCTGTCCGCGGCGGTGTGGGTGGGCAGCGACCAGCTGGGGCCCATCCAGACCACGGGCGGGTCGCCGATCTACGGATCGGGCATGCCGGGGGAGATCTGGCAGTCGTTCATGGACCGGGTCCTCGAGGGCACCCCCGAGGAGGATCTGCCCGACGAGCCGGTCATCGACGGCGATACCGGGGAGGGCGTTCCGGAGCCGACCGTCGAGCGGGTGCCCACCCCGGCCCCGACCACGACGCGAGCGACGCCCTCGCCGGTCGAGCCCCAGGAGCCCGTGGTCGAGAACCCGGGCCCCGAGACCCCCGGCCCGGTGACCCCCGGCCCGGTGACCCCCGGCCCGGAGAACCCCGACCCGGAGAACCCCGATCCGGAGAACCCCGATCCGGAGAACCCGAACCTTCCCGGGACCTCACCCACCCCGCCCAGCCCCAACGGCGGTCGGCCGCCGACCTGAGCCGCCACGGCACACTGGGGCGGTGACGCAGCCGCCCATCGAGGGCCTCACCACGGACCCCTCCGGATCTCCTCCGGAGGGGTCCGTGGCGTCTCCGGCGGCGTTCCGGGGACGGGCGGAGCTGCCGGACCGGGTCGTGCCGACGTGGGCCGACCCGGTGGTCGCACAGGCCAGCGAGGCGGTCGGTGGGCCGTGGGGACGGCACGCGGTCACCGGACGCGCGCTCTTCTGGACGCCGTTGCGGGTCTGCCTCCTGTTCACCACGGCGGTGCTGGCCCTCGCGTGGGTCAAGCAGGCGCCGTGCGCGAGCGGGGACTGGAGCGGCAGCCGGCAGTACACGCACTTCTGCTACTCCGACACCGTTCCGCTCTACGGGCTGCACGACCTGGACACCGGTGCGGTCCCCTACCTGGACTCCCCCGTGGAGTACCCGGTGCTCACCGGCGGCTTCATGGCCCTGGCCGCGGCGCTCGCGCGGGCCTACGACGGCGCGGTGCAGGCGTTCGGGCTGCTGCCCGACGTGCCGCCCGTGCAGAGCTACTACGTGGTGACCTGCCTGCTCCTCTCCCTGTGCGCGCTCGGCACCACCCGCGCCGTGCTCGGCCTCTCGGGGCGTCGTCCCTGGGACGCGGCGATGGTCGGGCTGTCCCCGCTGCTCTTCGTGCACGCCTTCACCAACTGGGACCTCTTCGCCGTCGTGCTGGCCAGCGTGGGCATGTGGGCGTGGGCGCGGCAGCGGCCGGTGCTCGCCGGCGTGCTGCTGGGGCTGGGTGTGGCCGCGAAGCTCTATCCCGTCCTGCTACTGGGCGCGCTCTTCCTGCTCTGCCTGCGCGCCGGGCGCCTGCGCAGCTGGTTGCGGACGGCGCTCGCCGCGGCCGTGGCCTGGTCGGCTGTCAACCTGCCGCTGGCGGTCCTGGCACCGGAGAACTGGAGCCGCTTCTTCCGGCTCAACAGCAGCCGTCCCGCCGACCCGGACTCCATCTGGAACCTGCTGCTGCACGCCAGCGACCATCGGATCCTCGACGGGCCCCTCGCGCCCGACCAGACGCCGTCGGTGCTCAACGCGGTGGTTGCCGGAACGCTGGTGGTGATGGTCGCCGGGGTGGCGTGGCTGACCCTGACCGCTCCCGTGCGGCCCCGCGTGGCGCAGGTGGCGTTCCTGCTGATCGCAGCCTTCCTGCTGCTCAACAAGGTGTGGAGCCCGCAGTACTCGCTGTGGCTGCTCCCGCTGGCCGTGCTGGCGCGGCCGCGGTGGCGGTCCCTGCTCGTCTGGCAGGCGACCGAGGCGCTGCTGTGGGTGCCCCGGCTCCTGTGGTACCTCGGCACGGACAACCGCGGCGTCGAGGTCGAGTGGTTCTTCCTCGCCGTCACCCTGCGGGACATCGCCGTCGTCGTCCTCATGGGGCTCGTCGTCCGGGACATTCTGCGGCCCGACGG
>JAOPVM010000293.1 GCA_025966215.1 Klenkia sp. | reverse complement strand
GCCTGACCTGGCGGCGCACGGTGACCGAGGACGCCCCCGGCCCCCTCCCCGGTGCCGAGCACGGCGAGGTCGAGTACGTGCTGGCGCGGGCCGACTGGCGGCCCTCGCGCACCGAGCCCTTCCACCGTCGCCAGCCCCGCCGCTGGTCCTCGCGCCGCCCCTGACTCAGCTCCCGCGGTGCACCCGGAGGACGGCGTAGGCGGCCAGGGACGGGGCGTCGGTGAAGCGCCCGTCGCGCACCCGGGCGAGGAACTCGGCCTCGGTGACGAACGCGTGCACCATGTCGGCCTCGCTGACCTCGCGGGCGGTCGGGCCGGGGGTGAGGTCGGTGGCCAGCCACAGGTCGAACTGCTGGGTCAGGATCCCGGGCGCGAGGTCCAGGTGGGCGAGGTGCTCCAGGCGACCGGCCCGCAGCCCGGTCTCCTCGGCGAGCTCGGCGCGGGCCAGCTCCTCGGCGGTCCCCGACGCGCCGGCCGGCCAACCGCCCTGCGGGAACTCCCAGCTGCGCCGGTCGATCGGGTGCCGGTGCTGCTCGACCAGCCAGAACCCGTCGCGCTCGGCCGGCACCACCATCGCGAAGTCCGGCCGCTCCACCACGCCGTACACGCTGGTGGAGCCGTCGGCCAGCACGACGGTGTCCTCCCGGACCGTCGTCCAGGGGTTGCGGTAGACCTCGCGACTGCCCGTGGTGCGCACCCCGGCAGCGTGGCAGCAGGGAGCTCCGGTGACCCGGTCGGGTGACGCCGCGGGTGTCCCGGACGGACCGGACCGTGTCGTCTGCGCGCGGAGCTGCCGGAGGACGTGGCCCGCGCGGGCTGAGCGCCCGGCTGGGACGATCCCCGACGTGGCCTTCCCCGCGATCGCGCGTCGCTCCCGCCGGGCCACCTCCCCGGCGGGTCCCCCCTCCCGGGTGACCGTCCCGGCGGACCGGCCCACCGGGACCACCCAGGACACACCGACCCGGCACACTGCGGAGGTGACCGTGACCGAGAGCCCCGACGTCGACAGCGGCTGGGAGCCCAGCACGGAGGCGTCGCCGGCCCGCCCGCGGCCCTCCCTGGACCTGCTGGTCTGGGACGCGCCCAACATCGACATGACCCTGGCGACCGTGATCGGCGCCCGCCCCACCGCGGCCTCCCGCCCCCGCTTCGACGCCATCGCCTCCTGGTTCGTGGGCGGCGCCGGCGACCCGGCCGGCAGCGGCTCCGACGACGTCGAGGCCTGCGTCTTCGCCAACGTGCCCCCGCAGCACGTCACCACCCTGCGCGGCTGGGTCGAGGCGCTGCGCAGCTTCGGCTACTCGGTCTTCGCCCGCCCCAAGAGCCGCCCGGACGACGACATCGACCAGTCGATGCTCGACCACATCGAGGTCCGCGCCGCCAGTCACGACCTGCGTCGGCTGGTCGTGTTCTCCGGCGACGGCCGCAACTTCGCCGAGCCGCTGGAGAGCCTGGCCCGCAGCGGCACCGAGGTCGTCGTCGTCGCCTTCTCCGAGGTCGCCGGCTACGCGCTGAGCTCGGACCTGCTGCGCTTCGTCGACATCGAGGACGTCCCGGGCGCCTTCGCCGCCCCGCTGGACCGGGTCCGGCTGGACTCCCTGCCGGTGGACGGCGCCTGGCTGCGGCCCACCAAGAGCCTGCGCGAGGCGGCTGCGGCCTTCGCGTCGAAGCGGTCCGGGTGAGCGGCGAGGAGGCCGCCACCACCACCGACCCGGACACCGGCGGGGTCTCCGCCGCCGTCCCCAGCCCGCGGGAGCCGATCGACGACGACCCCGCCCGCGGCAGCGTGCTGGTGCCCGGCGAGACCGTCTGGCGGATCGAGCGGGCCACCGCGCACGCGGTCTTCGTCGACGCTGCGGACTACTTCGCCACCCTCAAGCAGCTGATCCTGCGGGCGGAGAAGCAGGTGCTGTTCATCGGCTGGGACTTCGACCCGCGGATCCGGCTGGACCCACGCACCCCCGGCAAGGGCCGCGACGACCGGGTCGGCCGGGTGCTGGAGCAGGCCGTGCAGGACAAGCCCGACCTGTTCGTCGGCGTCCTGCAGTGGGACCTGGGCATGGTCGAGGCCCTCGGCCGCGGCCTGGTGCCGATCGTGCTGCTCAACCGGCGCACCTCCGACCGGTTCCAGATGAAGGTCGACGCGCACCACCCCCTCGGCGGGGCGCACCACCAGAAGATCGTGGTGATCGACGACTCGCTGGCCTTCGCCGGTGGCATCGACGTCACCGCCGACCGGTGGGACGACAGCCGGCACCTGGACCGCAACCGCTACCGGCACCGCCCCCGGTCGCGCCGCTCCACCCAGCCCTGGCACGACGTGACCAGCCTGGTCTCCGGGCCGGCCGCCAAGGCGCTGGGCGAGCTGGCCCGCCGCCGCTGGGCCGCCGGCACCGGCGAGCAGCTCGACCCGGTGGACGGCGTCGAGCACGCCTGGCCCACGGAGGTGCCGGTGCTGCTGCGCGACGTCGACGTGGCCATCTCCCGGACCCGGCCCCGGCACCGGGAGTGGGAGCTGGTGCACGAGATCGAGGACCTGTGGCTGGCCAGCATCGCCAGCGCGCAGACCTGCGTCTACATCGAGAGCCAGTACTTCGCCAACCGCCGCATCGCCGAGGCCATCGCCGCCCGGCTCGGTGAGGACGACGGGCCCGAGTTCGTCGTGGTCAACCCCGAGACCGCCGACGGCTGGCTCGAGGAGAAGGCGATGGGCACCGCCCGGGCCAAGCTGCTGCGGAGGGTGCAGGAAGCCGACGTGCACGGCCGGTTCCGGCTCTTCGTCCCGGTGACCGCCACCCGCACGCCGATCTACGTGCACGCCAAGGTGTGCGTGGTCGACGACCGGCTGCTGCGGATCGGCTCCTCGAACCTGAACAACCGCTCCATGGGCACCGACACCGAGTGCGACCTGACGATCGAGGCCGCCGCCGACGACCCGCGGCGCGCGGAGATCGCGGGCTCGGTGCTGGGCATGCGGGACCGGTTGCTGGCCGAGCACCTCGACGTCAGCCCGGACGACGTCGCCGCCGCGGTCACCGCCCACGACGGCTCGCTGGTCGCGGCGGTCGAGTCGCTGGTGCGCCCCGAGGGCCGTTCGCTGGCGCCCTTCGAGATCCCCGCGCAGGGCGTCATCGACACCGTGCTGGCCGAGACCGAGCTGCTGGACCCCGAGACCACGCCCAACCGGGCGCAGCGGGTGGTCGCCCGGTTCCAGCGCCGCGGGCACCACGGCTGACCCGCTGCCCCGCGTCCGGCGGGGAGCCGGTTAGGGTCCCCTCACATGGACGGGGTGCCGCAGACCGCGGGGGCGTTGCTGCGCCGGGCGCTGCGTCGGCACCCACGTCGGCTCGGGGCCGCCGTCGGCCTGCTGTCGGTGCACCAGGCCTGCGAGGCGCTGGTCCCGGTGGCCATCGGGGTCACCATCGACCGTGCGGTGGCGACCGGGTCGGTGCCGGCGCTGATCGCCTCGCTCGGCGGCACGGCGCTGCTGTTCCTCGTGCTGTCCCAGGCCTACCGGTACGGCGCCCGCAACGTGGTCACCGCCTGGTACCAGGAGAACCACCTGCTGCGGGTCGAGGTGACCGCCCGGGTCCTGGACCCCCGCGGCCTCCGCGGCGCCCCACCCACCGGTGAGCTGCTGTCCATCGCCACCTCCGACGCGGAGAAGACCGGCCGGGTGCTCGAGGTGGCGGCGATCGTCGTCGGCGGCACCACCGCCCTCGTCGTCTCCGCGGTGAGCCTGCTGCTGATCAGCGTGCCGCTGGGTGTCGGCGTGCTGCTGGGCGCGCCCCTGCTGGTCGGCCTCCTCCAGCTCCTCGCCCCCGTCCTCACCCGGCGCACCGCCACCCAGCAGGAGGACGTCGCCCGCACCTCGGGGCTGGCCACCGACCTCGTCCGCGGCGTCCGGGTGCTGCGCGGGATCGGGGCCGAGGACGCCGCCGCCGCGCGCTACCGGGCCACCAGCGCGACAGCGCTGGGCTCCACGCTGCGCACCGCCGGCGCGATCGGGGCCTACCGCGGCGCCACCGTGCTGGGCAGCGGGTTGTTCCTCGCCGCCGTGGCCGGCGCCGCCGGCGCGCTGGCGCTGGACGGGCAGCTGTCGGTGGGGCAGCTGGTGACCGTGGTCGGGCTGGCCCAGTTCCTCGCCGAGCCGGTCGGGCTGCTCGGCTTCGCCGGGCAGAAGCTCGCCGAGGCCCGGGCGTCCGCGGCCCGGGTGGTGGGGGTGCTCACCGCACCGTCGTTGCACCCGGCCGGCGCCGTCCCCGTCCCGGGTCCGGGTGCCCTGGACCTGCCCGGCCACGGGTTCCACGTGGAACCGGGCCAGGTCCTGGGCGTGGTGGCCCCCGACCCGGCGGACGCCGAGGCGCTGGTCGGTCTGTTGGCCGGGCGACGCCCGGCCGGACCGGGGGAGCTGCTGCTGGACGGCGTCGACGTCGGCACCCTGGACCCCGCGGCCGTGCGGGCCGCGGTGCTGGTGGAGCCGCACGCGGTGGTGCTCGTCGAGGGCACCCTCCGCAACGCCGTCGACCCGACCGGCGCCGCCGACGTCGAGCGGCTGACCGGGGCGCTGGCCGCCGCCGGCGCGGCCGACCTCACCGACCTG
>JAOPVM010000266.1 GCA_025966215.1 Klenkia sp. | reverse complement strand
TCCTACATCGAGTAGCTCGGCACACGACGGAACGGCCCGGCCCCACGGGGGGCCGGGGCGTTCCGTCGTGGCGGGGGCGATCAGTGGTCGAAGGGCACCGCGGAGTACTGGTTCAGCTTCTACAGGGAGTGCAGGCTCTCGATCGAGCGGATCGTGCCCGACCGGGAGCGCATGACCAGCGACTGGGTCGTGCAGCCACCGGAGCGGTACTGCACGCCGCGCAGCAGCTCGCCGTCGGTGATGCCGGTGGCCACGAAGAACACGTCCCCGCGCACCAGGTCGTCGATGTCCAGCACCCGGTCCAGGTCGTGGCCGGCGTCGATGGCCCGCTGGCGCTCGTCGTCGTCCCTGGGCATGAGCCGGCCCTGCAGCGCTCCGCCCATGCACTTGAGCGCGCAGGCGGTGATGATGCCCTCCGGCGTGCCGCCGATGCCCAGCAGCAGGTCGACGCCGGTGCCCTCGCGGGCTGCGGCGATCGCGCCGGCGACGTCGCCGTCGGAGATGAACTTGATCCGGGCGCCGGCGTCGCGGACCTCCTGGGCCAGCTTCTCGTGCCGGGGGCGGTCGAGGATGCAGACGGTGACGTCGGCCGGCCACGCCTTCTTGGCCTTCGCCACCCGGCGGATGTTCTCCTTCACCGGCAGCCGGATGTCGACCACGTCGGCCGCGATCGGGCCGGTGGCGATCTTGTCCATGTAGAACACCGCAGAGGGGTCGTACATGGCTCCCCGGTCGGCCACCGCGAGCACCGCGACGGCGTTGGGCATGCCCTTGGCCATCAGCGTGGTGCCGTCGACGGGGTCGACCGCGACGTCGCACTCGGCGCCGGTGCCGTCCCCGACCTCCTCGCCGTTGTAGAGCATCGGGGCCTCGTCCTTCTCGCCCTCCCCGATCACGACGGTGCCGCGCATGCTCACGGTGCCGATCAGCGCGCGCATCGCGTCGACGGCCGCGCCGTCCCCGCCGTTCTTGTCACCTCGGCCGACCCAGCGGCCGGCCGCCATCGCGCCGGCCTCGGTGACCCGGACCAGTTCCATCGCCAGGTTGCGGTCCGGGCGCGGCCGGCCGGTCGGCGGCGGCTGCGTCCCGTACGCGGTGGGGTGCGCGAGCGGGGGGCCGTCAGGGACGGGCAGGGACAACGGGGACCTCCTCGTACGACCGCCGGTGGAGCGGCGGCGGGGTGGGGGAGCTGTGCTGCGATCCTAGGGGCATGGCCGACACCGCACCTCAGGGTCAGCGCCCGCCCGAGTCCGACCCGGCGCCCGCCACCCCCTCCTCGGCCCAGGTGCGCGCGCAGAAGTTCAACGCCGCCAACATGGTCCGCTCGCTGCTCCCGCTGACCGTGATCATCCTGGTGCTCGTCGGTCTGGTGACGCTCCGGCAGAACCCGGCGGACCCGGTCCGCACCGTGGAGACCGCGTCCACGCTGCAGTTGGCCGCGGCCCGCGCCGGTTACGAGCTGCTGGTGCCGCAGGACCTCTCCGACCGGTGGCGGCCCACCAGCATCCGCACCGACGCCGGCGACGCGGTCGGGGACGGCGACGCGGTGACCCTGCAGATCGGCTGGCTCAGCCCCGGCGACGAGTTCGCCGGCTACGTCGTCACCGACGACAGCGGCGCCGACGCCGTCACCGACGTGGTCCAGGACGCCACCGCGGAGGGCAGGACCGAGCTGGGCGGGCGCACCTGGGAGCGGTTCACCACCGCCCGTGGGGAGACCGCGCTGCGCTACGAGGACGCCGGTGTGGTCGCGCTGGTCACCGGTTCGGCCGCCGACGAGGAGCTGGAGACCCTGGCCGCCTCGGTCGGGCCCTACTCCGCGGGCTGAGGTCGCTCGGGCTCGGCGGCCGCCAGTCGCTCGCGGGCCTCGTCCAGCCAGTGCTGGCACACCCCGGCGAGCTCCTCGCCGCGCTCCCACAGCGCGAGGGACTCCTCCAGGGTGAGCCCCCCGCCCTCCAGCCTGCGGACCACGTCGGCGAGCTCCTCGCGGGCCTGCTCGTAGCTCTGCGTCGGGGCGTTCGCCGGCTCGGGGGTGCTCACGAGCGCCCATCCTGCCGGTCGACCCGCACCGGGATGCGGCCACCGGCCACCCGCACGAGCAGCGCCTCGTCGTCCCCGACCTGCGCCGGGTCGCGGACGAGGGCCCCGTCGGGGGTCTGCACCAGGGCGTACCCCCGGTCCAGCGTGGCCGCCGGGGACAGCGCGGTCACCCGGGCCCGGGCGTGCTCGAGGTCGCGGACGGCGACGTCGACCCGGTGGGTCACGGTCCGGGTGGCCCGCTGGCGCATCGCGGACACGTCCTCGGACCGGCCGGCCAGCAGCCGCTGCGGGTCGGCGAGCACCGGGCGGCTGCGCACCGACTCCAGCCAGCGTTCCTGCTGGTCCAGGCGGCCGGTGACCAGCGACCGGGCCCGGGCCCGCAGGCCGTCGACCAGCCGGCGCTGCTCGCCGATCTCGGGCACCACCCGGTGCGCCGCGTCGGTCGGGGTGGCAGCCCGGACGTCGGCGACGTGGTCGACCAGCGTGGTGTCGGTCTCGTGGCCGACGGCGGTGACCACCGGGGTGCGGGTGGCCGCGATGGCGCGCACCAGGCCCTCGTCGGAGAAGGGCAGCAGGTCCTCCTCAGAGCCGCCGCCCCGGGCGAGCACGATGACCTGCACCGTCGGGTCGGCGTCCAGCCGCTGCAGGCCCTCGATCACCCCGGCCGCGGCGGAGGGTCCCTGGACCACGGTGTGGTGCACGGCGAAGCGGACGGCGGGCCAGCGGCGCCCGGCGGTGACCAGGACGTCCCGCTCGGCGGCACTGCCCCGGCCGGTGACCAGCCCGACCACGGCGGGGGCGAAGGGCAGCGGGCGCTTGCGGTGGGCGTCGAAGAGCCCCTCGGCGGCCAGCAGGGCGCGGATCCGCTCGATCCGGGCCAGCAGCTCACCCAGGCCCACGGCGCGGATCTCGGTGGCCCGCAGCGAGAACGAGCCCCGGGCCACGTAGTAGTCCGGGCGGGCGCGCACGACCACCCGGGCGCCCTCGGTCAACGCCAGGCCGGGCCGGTCGGCGACGTCCCGGTGGCAGGTGACGGGCACCGACAGGTCGGCCGCGCCGTCGCGCAGGGTGAGGAAGACCGTCGCGCTGCCCCGCCGGGAGAGCTGGGCCACCTGGCCCTCGACCCACACCTCGCCCAGCCGGCCGATCCAGTCGGCGACCTTGCGCGCCACCGTGCGGACCGGCCACGGCTGCTCGGGGGAGGAGGGCGCGGTCACCCCCGGGAGCCTGCCACCTGGTCAGCCCTGCTCGCGGGTCAGCTTCTCCTGGCGGTTGCGCAGCAGGGTGAGGAAGGGCTGCCGGGCCCGGGTGGCCTGCTCGTAGGCCAGCAGCTCCTCGACGGTCACCGGCTGGTAGCCGCGCAGCCGGCCGCGGAGCTGGGCGATGGAGAAGCCGTCGTAGCCCTCGATCGGCTCCGTGGGCTGGGCGTGCTCGTGCGCGGCGGCGATGGCCTGCTCGGAGGCCGCGATGACCGCGTCGTCCTCGACGGCGTCCTCGCCCAGGTCGACCGCCAGCTCGTCGACGGTGGCGGTGATCTCGTCGGCGATCGGGTCCTCGGGGAGCGTGGCGACGTCGTCGTCGGTGAGGTCGACGCCGCCGAGCTCGCTGGTCAGGCCCTCGGCGAGGATCTCCTCGGTGGCCAGCGTCTCGTCGGTCAGGTCGTCCTCGCCGATCGCCGCGGCCTCGTCGACCACGTCGACCTCGTCCAGGGGCAACTCGTCGACGGCGTAGCCCGGCTCCTCCTCGAAGGTGTCGACCGGGTCCTCGGCGACCCGGTCGAAGGAGGACGTCCGCGAGCCCAGTGGGCCGGTCGCTGCCGGGAGGTCGTCGTCGAAGGTGGCCAGACCCGGCTCGCGCTCCCCGCGCAGGCCGGTGAGCAGCTCGTCGCCGCGGGCCACCAGGCCGGAGTACTCCTGCTGCAGCTTCAGCGTCGTCTGCATCGCCAGGCCGATGGCCCGGACCGGGAGCGCCGGCAGGGTCTGCGGCAGCTTGCGGGCCTCGTCGAGCAGGGTGGCGGTGAGGCCGGCGGCGGCGCGCACGACCTCGGGGATCTCACGGGACATGGGTCCAGCGTGCCCCAGTGGCAGCCGGCACGCTCCCCGGCCCTGCGCGGGCCTCGGCCGGGTGGCGCCGCCCTCCTACGATGGGGGCATGGTTGAACAGCGCGGACGGGTCCTGCTCGCCGACCCCCGGGGCTACTGCGCCGGCGTCGACCGGGCGGTCATCGCCGTGGAGAAGGCGTTGGAGATCCACGGTGCGCCGGTGTACGTGCGCAAGCAGATCGTCCACAACAAGCACGTCGTGGCCACCCTGGAGCGCCGCGGGGCGGTGTTCGTGGAGGAGACCGACGAGGTGCCCGAGGGAGCAGTCGTCGTCTTCAGCGCGCACGGGGTCTCCCCGGCGGTGCACGAGCAGGCCGCGGCCCGGTCGCTGCGCACCATCGACGCCACCTGCCCGCTGGTCACCAAGGTGCACAAGGAGGCCCAGCGGTTCGCCAAGGACGACTTCGACATCCTGCTGATCGGTCACCGCGGGCACGAGGAGGTCGAGGGCACGATGGGTGAGGCCCCCGAGCGCACCCAGCTCGTCGACGGCGCCGAGGACATCGCCAACGTCCAGGTGCGCGACCCGGAGAAGGTCGTCTGGCTCTCCCAGACCACGCTGTCCGTGGACGAGACGGTGGCCACCGTCGACGCGCTCAAGGGCCGCTTCCCCGCGCTGCAGGCGCCGCCGAGCGACGACATCTGCTACGCCACC
>JAOPVM010000256.1 GCA_025966215.1 Klenkia sp. | reverse complement strand
CCGCTGACCTGCTCGCCCTGACCCTGCTGGAGGCACCGGGGGAGTGGGGCGCCGACGTCGCCTGCGGCACCACCCAGCGCTTCGGCGTCCCGATGGCCTACGGCGGCCCGCACGCCGGCTACCTCTCGGTGCGCGAGGGCCTGGCCCGCCAGCTGCCCGGCCGGTTGGTCGGGGTGTCGGTGGACGCCGACGGCGACGTCGCCTACCGGCTGGCGCTGCAGACCCGCGAGCAGCACATCCGCCGGGAGAAGGCGACCAGCAACATCTGCACTGCGCAGGTGCTGCTCGCCGTGATCGCCGGTGCGTACGCGGTCTACCACGGCCCCGACGGCCTGGCCGCGATCGCGGCGCGCACCCACCGGTCGGCGACCACCCTGGCCGGGTGGCTCCGCGCCGGCGGGGTCGACGTCGTCCACGAGCACTTCTTCGACACCGTGCTCGCCTCGGTGCCCGGCCGGGCCTCGGCCGTCGTGGCCGCTGCTGCCCAGCGCCGGGTCAACCTGCGCCGGGTGGACGCCGACACCGTCGCGGTCGCGTGCGACGAGACCACCTCGGTGGACACCCTGCGCCTGGTCGCCGAGGCCTTCGGCGTCGAGCCCGGGTCGTTGGACGACGCGTCCGACGCCCTGCCGGAGACCATCCGGCGGGAGAGCGCCTACCTGACCCACCCGGTCTTCCACACCCACCGCAGCGAGACCGCGATGCTCCGCTACCTGCGCTCGCTCAGCGACAAGGACCTCGCGCTGGACCGCACGATGATCCCGCTGGGCTCCTGCACGATGAAGCTCAACGCCGCCACCGAGATGGCCGCGATCACCTGGCCCGAGTTCGCCGGGCTGCACCCGTTCGCCCCGGTCGAGCAGGCGCGCGGCTACGCCCGGATGATCGACGAGCTGTGCACCGGCCTCGCCGAGATCACCGGCTACGCCGCGGTCAGCGTGCAGCCCAACGCCGGCTCCCAGGGCGAGTTCGCCGGGCTGCTGGCCATCCGCGGCTACCACCAGTCGCGCGGCGACGACGCCCGCGACGTCTGCCTGATCCCGTCGTCCGCACACGGCACGAACGCGGCCTCCGCGGTCATGGCCGGCATGCGCGTCGTCGTGGTGGCCTGCGACGACCAGGGCAACGTGGACGTCGCCGACCTGCGGGCGAAGGTCGAGCAGCACGCCGACCGGCTGGCCGCGCTGATGATCACCTACCCGTCCACGCACGGGGTGTTCGAGACCGCGGTCGGCGACATCTGCGCCGCGGTGCACGACGCCGGCGGGCAGGTCTACGTCGACGGCGCGAACCTCAACGCGCTGGTCGGTCTGGCCCGCCCGGGCCGCTTCGGTTCCGACGTGAGCCACCTCAACCTGCACAAGACCTTCTGCATCCCGCACGGCGGCGGCGGCCCCGGCGTGGGCCCGATCGGCGTCCGGGAGCACCTCGTGCCGTTCCTGCCCGGCCACCCGCTGGTCGAGACCGGCGGCACCGGACCCGCGGTGTCCGGGGCGCCCTTCGGCTCCGCCGGCATCCTGCCCATCTCCTGGGCCTACCTGCGGCTGATGGGCCCCGACGGGCTCACCCGGGCGACGGAACACGCGATCCTCGCCGCGAACTACGTGGCCGCCCGGCTGCGCGAGCACTTCCCGGTGCTCTACACCGGCGCCGACGGCCTGGTCGCCCACGAGTGCATCCTGGACATCCGGCCGATCACCAAGGCCACCGGCGTCACCAACGACGACATCGCCAAGCGGCTGGTGGACTACGGGTTCCACGCCCCGACGATGAGCTTCCCGGTCAACGGCACGCTGATGGTGGAGCCGACCGAGAGCGAGGACAAGGGCGAGCTGGACCGGTTCGTCGACGCGATGGTCGCCATCCGCGGGGAGATCGCGAAGGTGGAGTCCGGGGAGTTCGACCGGATCGACAACCCGCTGCGCAACGCCCCGCACACCCTGGCGATGCTGGCCCGCGACTGGGACAAGCCCTACTCCCGCGAGACCGCGGTGTACCCCGTCCAGGGACTCGTCGGCCGGTCCTACCTGTCCCCGGTCCGCCGGATCGACGGCGCCTACGGGGACCGGAACCTGGTCTGCTCCTGCCCGTCGCCGGAGGCCTTCGAGGACGTCGAGCCCACCCCGCACGCCGTCCCGGAGGCCGACGCCGACCCCGAGGGCGTCGGCGAGACCGAGACCTCCGGCGTCGACCGGCCGGTGGCAGCCCAGGCCTGAGCCCGCCGGGCGGCTCACCCCTGGGCGGCGGCCATCCAGGCGACGAGCTCGTCGCCGTCGGTCGGCAGCGCGTCGGACAGCACCCGGGCCGCGCCGTCGGTGACCACGACGTCGTCCTCGATGCGCACCGCCAGCCCGCGCAGCTCCGCGGGCACGGTGCGGTCGTTGACCTGGAAGTAGAGGCCCGGCTCGACGGTGAGGGCGTGCCCGGGCTGCAGCGTGGTGGACAGGTACTCCGCGCCCTGGATCGACGCGCAGTCGTGCACGTCCAGGCCGAGCAGGTGGCTGGTCGAGTGCAGCGTGTAGCGCCGGTGCGCGCCGGCCCCGGGGCGGGCGAGGTCCTCGTGCAGGGCGTCGTCGGCCGACCAGTCGATCAGCCCCCACCGGTGCAGGTGGTCGGCCAGGACCCACTGGGCGGCGCGGTGGGCCCCCAGGAACGGCCGGCCGGCCCGGACCTCGGCGATGCCGGCGAGGTGGGCCTCCCGGACGGCGTCGTAGACCCGGCGCTGGACCGGCGTCCAGGTGCCCGAGACCGGCATCGTGCGGGTGACGTCGGCGGTGTACATCGACGTCGTCTCCACGCCCATGTCGGCCAGCAGCAGCTGCCCGGAACGGATGTCGCCGTCCACCGGGGCCCAGTGCAGCGAGGTCCCGTTGGCCCCGGCGGCGACGATCGAGGAGTAGCCGACGTCGTTGCCCTCCAGCCGGGCCCGCCGCCAGAAGGTGCCCTCCAGCCAGCGCTCGCCGCGGCGACCGTCACCCCCCAGCAGCGCGGGCAGCTCGGCGACCACGTCGGCGAACCCGCGGGCGGTCGCCGCGCAGGCCTCGGCGAGCCGGTCGACCTCCCAGTCGTCCTTCACCGCGCGCAGCCGGTCCAGGGTGTGGGCCAGCTCCGGCGAGACGGCGCCGGGCAGCAGC
>JAOPVM010000167.1 GCA_025966215.1 Klenkia sp. | reverse complement strand
ACATGACCGAGTACATGGCCAGCTCGGCGGTGGTGGGGCGGCGCCCGAGGATCTCCCGGATCCGGGCGTACTCCTCCTCGCGCAGGCCCAGCTCGCGCCAGGGCTGGGCCTCCTCGGGGGTCTCCCCGGCGCGGGTGACGGTGTCGACGGTCATGCGGAGAGCGCTCCCTGGAGGACCGAGGTGAAGAAGCCCAGGCCGTCGGTCGAGGGTCCGGTGAGGTCCTCCACGGCGTGCTCGGGGTGCGGCATGAGGCCCACGACGCGGCCGTCGGCGCTGGTCACGCCGGCGATGTCGCGCGAGCTGCCGTTGGGGTTGCCGCCGACGTACCGGACGACGACGCGCCCCTCGCCCTCGAGCCGGTCGAGGTCGGCATCGGCGCCGACGTAGCGGCCCTCGCCGTTCTTGACCGGGACGACGATGGTCTGGTCCTGGGTGTACGACGACGTCCAGGCCGTGTCGGCGCGCTCGACGAGCAGGCCCTGGTCGCGGTTGCGGAAGTGCAGGTGGCTGTTGCGGGTCAGTGCCCCGGGCAGCAGACCGGCCTCGCAGAGCACCTGGAAGCCGTTGCAGATGCCGAGCACCGGCAGGCCCTCGCGGGCACGGTCGACGACGATCCGCATCATCGGGGCGCGGGCGGCGATGGCGCCGGCACGCAGGTAGTCCCCGTAGGAGAAGCCCCCGGGCAGGACGACGGCGTCGACGCCGGCCAGGTCGTCGTCGGCGTGCCAGAGGGCCACGGGCTCCCCGCCGGCCAGCCGGACCGCGCGGGCGGCGTCCACGTCGTCCAGCGAGCCCGGGAAGGTGATCACACCGATGCGCATGCTCAGGACCCCGGCTGTGTCTCGAGATGGAGTTCGACGTCCTCGATGACGGGGTTGGCGAGCAGGGTCTCGGCGATCTGGCGGAGCTCGGCCTCGTCGGGGGTGCCCTCGACGTCGAGGACGAAGTGCTTGCCCTGCCGGACGCCGGTCACCCCGCTGTGGCCCAGTCGGCCCAGGGCGCCGAGGACGGCCTGCCCCTGGGGATCGGAGATCTCTGGCTTCAGGACGACGTCGACGACCACACGAGGCACGGGGTCGAGGGTACCGGGGCCCGGATCGCCACCTGGCGCTCGCCGTTCCCGCTCCACGGGGTCCCTGACGCCGGGGACGCCCACGGCCCCGCTCCACCCGGGGCCCACGGCCGGGTGCCCCACGAACGGGCCGGGGTGGATCGTGTGCACCGTCACCACCCCGAACCCCGTACCCGGTCACCCCCACCGACCGGCACCTCCGGCCCTGACGTGTCGCGATGGCGCGACCCGGGCGGCGACGGGGTGCCTGGTCAGCCGTGTGCCGCCCTCGACCAGCACGCGGTGCAGGCCGGGCGTCGTCGCCACCGACCCGGGTCCGTAGATCTGCCACGAGGACCTGCTGCTCAGCGACTCTCCGGCCCGCCAGCTGACATGGTCGTTCGAGGCGATTCCGCCCACACTCCGGCCGATACCGGCGACAGACCCGTGCTGTCCGGCGCACGGCGGCCGACGTCAGGAGGAGCCGTGAGCGACCCGACCGCGCCCGGCGCGACCCGTCCGGTCACCGGCAGCAGCGTCGAGGTCGCCGGTGAGGACGGCGGTACGCACGCCCGGAGCACGGTCGACAGCAGCCTGGAGCAGGAGGTCGTCCTCCAGGTCGGCACCGACGGCCAGGGCCGGCGGGTCCGGCTGGGGCTGGGCGCCCGGGTGTGGGTGTGGTGGAGCCCCGAGGACACCCCGGTGCGCTGCCGACCCTACGAGCTCCTCGACGTCCGCGGCGGCGTCGTCCCCACCTGGCGGTTGCGGCCCACCGGACCCGCGGTCGAGGGCGACCGACGGGTGCACCCGCGCGCCCCGGTGCACGTCCCGGTCGGGCTGGCCATGCCCTCGGGGATGCTGCTGGGCGAGACCGCCGACCTCAGCGAGGGCGGGCTGCGGGTGGTGTTCGTGGCCGAGCCGACCGCGGGTTTCGGCGACGTCGTGCACCCCCTGCCCGACCCGGGCGACCGGGCCACGATGGCGATCGTGCTCGACGGCGTCCGCACCGAGCTGCGCTGCCGCGTCGTGCACCGGCAGCGGCTGGGCGACGGCCGCCGGTCACTGCGGGTGGCCTTCGAGGACCTCCCGGACGACGTCCGCGTGCGGCTGCGCTCGACGACGGCCCTCGAGCTGGCCCACCGGGCGACCGTGTCCGACCCCGGCCGGCCGACGTGACCCTGGCCAGCACGATCGGTCGCGACCGCCCCGGTGACGGAGCCCGCGTGACGGTGCTGCACGAGGACGTCCTGCACGCCACCCGGGTCGGCCAGAGCACCGAGCTCGACCTGACCGTGGCGGTGGCGCGCACCCGGGACGCCCGCCGCGTCCGCCTCGGCCTGGGCGCCGGCCTCCTGCTGAGCTGGTCGGCCGACGGCAGCGTCCGCTCCCGCCACTACCGGGTGGACGACGTCCAGGGCGGCGTCGACCCGCAGTGGCTCCTGCGCCCGCTCGCCCCGGCCGGGACCGGCGACCGGCGGCTCGCCCCGCGCGCCGTCATCGCCGTCCCGGTGGCCGTGCAGGGCCTCGACGGCCTCGTCGTGGGCACCAGCGTGGACCTGTCGGTCTCCGGCGCGCGGATCTCCTTCCCGGAGTCGACCCAGCGGCGCGGGCTGCCCGGCGCCGGAGGACCGACCCGGGTGGTGCTGGTGGTCGACGACGTCCGGCTCGAGCTCGACGCCCACGTCGTGGACCTGGCGACCCGACCCGGCGGCGTCCGCGAGCTGCGGGTCGCCTACCTGGGCCTGGACCAGGCCACCGTCGCCACGCTGCGGACGACGGTGGACCGGCTGCTGGGCCTCCCGCTCAGCTGAACGGCGTGCCGGTCAGCTGCTCGTAGGCGGTCACGTACCGCTCGCGGGTGGCCGCGACGACGTCCTCGGGCAGCTCGGGGGGCGGGGACTGCCGGTCCCAGCCCGAGGACGTCAGCCAGTCCCGCACGTACTGCTTGTCGTAGGAGGGCTGCGTCGCCCCGGGCGACCAGGTGACCGCCGGCCAGAACCGCGAGGAGTCCGGGGTCAGCACCTCGTCGGCGAGCACCAGCGTGCCGCCGTCGGCGACGCCGAACTCGAACTTGGTGTCGGCCAGCACGATCTCGGCAGCCGCAGCGATCTCCGCACCCCGCCGGTAGAGCGCCAGCGTGAGGTCGCGCAGCGCGGCGGCCTGCTCGTCGCCGACCAGGTCGACGGTGCGGGCGTAGCTGATCGCCTCGTCGTGCTCGCCCACCTCGGCCTTGGTCGACGGCGTGTAGACCGGCTCGGGCAGTCGGGAGCCCTCGACCAGCCCGGCCGGCAGGACGACGTCCTGGATCGCACCGTTGCGCTGGTACTCCACGGTGCCCGAGCCCGAGAGGTACCCGCGGGCCACGCACTCGACCGGGGCCATCTGCAGCCGGCGGACCAGCATCGCGCGCCCGGCGACCTCGGCGGGGACGTCGTCCGCGCTGAGCAGGTGGTGCTCGGCGCCGTGCGCGGCGAGCACGTCGGCGAGCTGGTCGAACCACCACACCGACAGCTGCGTCAGCACCCGGCCCTTGTCCGGGATCGGGGTGGGCAGCACGTGGTCGTAGGCCGAGATGCGGTCCGAGGCGACCAGCAGGAGGCGGTCCGAGCCCGCGTCGTAGACCTCGCGCACCTTCCCGCGGGCGATCAGCGGCAGGTTCACGACAGCGCGGCGAGCCGCTCGAACAACGGGTCGAGGTTCTGCACGTAGCGCTCGGGCCGGCAGATCTCGTCCAGGCGCGCCTCGTCGAGGGCCACGCCGTCGGTCTCGGCCTGGGCGCGCAGCGTCTCCCGGAAGGGCGTCCCGGTCTGCCAGGTCGCCATCGCCGCGGTCTGCACCAGCGCGTAGGACTGCTCGCGGCCCATCCCGGCCTCGACCAGCTCCAGCAGCACCGAGGAGGTGTAGATCAGCCCACCGGTGGAGTCCAGGTTGGCCCGCATCCGCTCGACGTCCACCACCAGGTTCTCCACCAGGCCCGAGGTCAGGTCCAGGAGGTAGTCGGTGGTGATCGCGGCGTCGGGCAGGAAGACGCGCTCGGTGGAGGAGTGCGAGATGTCGCGCTCGTGCCAGAGCGGGATGCCCTCCATGACCGGCACGATCGCGGCCCGGACGACGCGGGCGAGCCCGGCGATCCGCTCGGAGCGGATCGGGTTCTTCTTGTGCGGCATCGCGCTCGAGCCCTTCTGGCCCGACCCGAACGCCTCGGACAGCTCGCGCACCTCGGTGCGCTGGCCGTGCCGGACCTCCAGCGCGATCGCCTCGCAGACGGTCGCGATGATCGCCAGCGCGGAGACCCACTCGCTGATCCCGTCCCGCAGCACGACCTGGGTGGAGGCGTCGGCGGCGCGCAGGTCCAACGCCTGCGCGACGGTGACCTCGACCGAGGGGTCGATGAGGGAGTAGGTGCCCACCGCACCGGAGATGGCGACGACGCCGACCGCCGAGCGCGCGGCGCGCAGCCGGTCGCGGGAGCGTGCCGCGGCGAACGCCAGGTCGGCGACCCGGTGGCCCCACACGTCGGGCTCGGCGTGCACGCCGTGCGTACGCCCCACCTTCAGGGTGCCGCGGTGGGCCAGCCCGTGGTCACGCAGCGCGGCCACCAGCCGGTCGGCCTTGGCCAGCAGCACGTCGGTGGCGTCGGTCAGCTGGACCGCCAGCGCGGTGTCCAGCAGGTCCGAGCTGGTCATGCCGTGGTGCACGTAGGCCGCGGCCGAGCGGGGCTCGGTGTTGTCGGCCCACGCGGTGAGGAAGGCGATCACGTCGTGCTGGGTGGTCGCCTCGACCTCGGCGACGGCCTCCGGCGTGGGGGCCGGGGCGTTGCGCACCGGCTCCACGACCTCGGCGGGCACCCGGCCGGCAGCGGCGTGCGCCTCGAGCACCAGGGTCTCGACCCGGCACCACAGCTCGTACTTGTGCTGCTCGCTCCAGACGACCCCCATCTCCGGGAGGGTGTAACGCTCGATCATGCGGGTACCAGGGCGGATCGGTCAGCTCGTTGCAGCACGGGGACATCTTCGCGCACGGCTAGCGTGATCGTGAACGGCCCTGCCCCGGCCGCTGCCCGCGCACCGCCCCGCACCACCCACTGCGACACCCACCCAGCCCCGTCGGACTCCGGTCCACCCGGCCCGGCAACCCGAGGTCACCCCCGATGCTGCAGCGAGCGAACCACCTGCTGGAACGGGCGCGCGAGCGCATCCGGGCCGCCGCCGAGCACGACCCCCACGCGTGGCCCGACGGCACCGTCCTGGTGATGGAGGACGGCAGCCGGGTGACCGTCGACCACGTCGAGGACCCCGTCGAGGACGACCTCCGGGACGACGACCGGGACGATGACCGGGACGATGACCTGGTCGGTGACCTGGTCGAGGACGGCGCCCGCGAGCACCCCCTCGGCAGCCCGCACCCCGACGCCCCCGACCTGGACTCCCCCACCGGGGTGAGCGGTCCCCCCGCGCAGGGTCGCGACGACCAGCGGGTGGCCCAGCGGCGCACCGCCCAGCGCCGGCGCAGCCTGCTGGCCTCCCGGGAGCCGCAGCACGCCGACGCCGACGTGCCCAACGCGTTGAAGACCGCCGCGGCCTGGGCCTGGCGGATCATCCTGGTGATCGCCGGGATGTACGCGGTCCTCTACGCCGCGGCGTACATGGCCGTCGTCGTCGTCCCGGTGATCGTCGCGCTGCTGCTGGCCGCGTTGCTGCAGCCGGGGGCGTCGTTCCTGCGCCGGCACCGCTGGCCGTCCTCGCTGGCCGCCCTGGCGATGCTGGTCGTCGGCGTCGGGGTCGTCGCCGGGATCATCACGCTCGTCGTCGAGCGGTTCGCGGCCGGCTTCTCCGACCTGGTCGCCCAGCTCGACGAGGGCATCGGCCAGATCCGGGACTTCGTCGTCACCACCCTGCCGGTGACCGAGCGCCAGATCGACAACGCGATCACCAGCGCCCAGAGCGCCCTGGCCGACAACCAGGAGACCCTCACGCAGGGTGCGCTGACCACGGCGGTGACCGTCGGGGAGGTGCTCGCCGGCCTGGTGCTGGCGCTGTTCACGCTCTTCTTCTTCCTCAAGGACGGGCGCAGCATCTGGCTGTGGATGGTGGGGCTGCTGCCTGCCGACAGCCGTGCCTACGTCGACGAGGCTGCCCGTCGCTCCTGGCGCACCCTGATCTCCTACGTCCGCGCCACCGCCGTGGTGGCCCTGGTCGACGCGGTCGGCATCGGCATCGCGCTGGCGGTGCTCCAGGTGCCGCTGGTCGTGCCGTTGGCCGCGCTGGTGTTCCTCGGCGCGTTCATCCCGATCATCGGGTCGTTCCTGGCCGGGTCGATGGCCGTGCTGGTGGCCCTGGTGTCCAACGGGCCGATCACCGCCCTGCTGGTGCTCGGCGCCACCGTGCTGATCATGCAGTTGGAGGGCCACGTGCTGCAGCCGCTGCTGCTGGGGCGCGCCGTCCGGGTGCACCCGCTGGCCGTCGTGCTCGCGATCGCCGCCGGCCTGCTCATCGCCGGCATCTTCGGGGCGCTGATCGCCGTCCCGACCATCGCCTGCGTGAACGTGGCCGGCACCTACCTGACCCGGCGGCACGACGGGCCCCGCCCGCCGGAGCCGCCGACGCGCCGGGCGAAGGTGCCCGTCGCCTCGGAGTGAGTCAGACGGTGATCCGGCCCTCCAGGGCGGCGAGGCCGATGTCGGTGCGCCAGTGGGCGCCGTCCAGCCGGACGGCGGCCACCCGTTCGTAGGCGGTCTGCCGGGCGTCGGCCAGGTCGGTGCCGACGGCGGTCACCGCCAGCACCCGCCCCCCGGCCGAGTGCACGCTGCCGTCGCGGGCGATCCGGGTGCCGGCGTGCAGCACGCCCTCGCCGTCGGCGCCGGTGACGACGT
>JAOPVM010000163.1 GCA_025966215.1 Klenkia sp. | reverse complement strand
CTCGACGTCCCCGTAGGGCACGTGCCGCACGCCGCCGGGCAGCGGGGCGAAGGCGGCGGCCTTGCCGGGCTGACCGGTGAGCGCCCGCGCGCCCATGGTGCGGCCGTGGAAGGACCCGAGGGCGGCGACCACCTCGGGCCGCCCGGTCAACCGGCTGATCTTGAACGCCGCCTCGTTGGCCTCGGCGCCGGAGTTGCAGAAGAAGACCCGGCCGGGCCGGCCGGCGAGCTCCAGCAGCCGTTCGGCCAGCCGGACGCCGGGCTCGTGCATGGCCAGGTTGGACACGTGGCCGAGGGTCGCGGCCTGGGTGGAGATGGCCTCGACGACCCTCGGGTGCGCATGCCCCAGGATCGTGGTGGCGATGCCGCCCAGCAGGTCGACGTACTCACGGCCGTCGACGTCCCAGACGCTGGCGCCCCGGCCGTACGCCAGGGCGACCGGCGGCGTCCGGTAGTTGTGCATCATCACCGCCGACCAGCGACGGGTCAGCTCCTCGGTGTTCGTCACTGTGCTGACTCCTCTCCTGGTACGGCAGGGACGACCATCGTCCCGGTGCCCTCGGTGGTGAACATCTCCAGCAGCAGCGCGTGCGGCAGCCGACCGTCCACGACGGTGGCCCGCTGCACCCCGCCCTCGACCGCGCGCAGGCAGGCGGCCATCTTCGGGATCATCCCGGCGTCCAGGGTGGGCAGGATCTCGGCCAGCTCGACGCTGTCGATCTGCTCGACGAGGGAGTCCCGGTCGGGCCAGTCGGAGTACAGGCCCTCGACGTCGGTGAGCACGACGAGCTTGACCGCGCCCAGCGCCACAGCGAGGGCGGCGGCGGCGGTGTCGGCGTTGACGTTGTGCAGCTGGCCGTCGACATCGGGGGCGACGGTGGCGACGACCGGGATGTGCCCGGCCTCCAGCAGCGCCGTCACCGGTGCCGGGTCGACCGCGACCACGTCACCGACGAGCCCGACGTCGACCGGCTGACCGCCCACGACGGCCTGGGTGCGCTCGGCGGTGAACAGCCCGCCGTCCTCACCGCTCAGCCCGACCGCCAGCGGTCCGTGGCTGTTGATCAGCCCGACCACCACGGGTCCGACCTGACCGACGAGCACCATCCGGACGACGCCGATGGTCTCCTCGGTGGTCACCCGCAGCCCGCCGCGGAACTCGCTCTGCACCCCCAGCCGGGACAGCATCGAACTCACCTGCGGGCCGCCGCCGTGCACGACGACGGGCAGGATGCCGCAGGTCCGCAGGAAGACCATGTCCTCGGCGAAGGCGGCCCGGCACGCGTCGTCGACCATGGCGTGTCCGCCGTACTTCACCACGACGACGTTGCCGTGGAACTCCTTGAGCCAGGGCAGCGCCCCGGTGAGCACGGCGACCTTCGCCGCGTCGCCCTCGGGGTCCTGGGTGCGCATGACCCGACTGGTGCCGACCCGGCGCTTCGGGGGCACCTCGTCCGGCCGCACGTCGGGTGGGGTGGGGTCCTCGGCGGTCACGTCGAGTACGCCGAGTTCTCGTGGACGTAGGCGAGCGACAGGTCGTTGGTCCACACCGTGGCGGTCTGGTCACCGGCCCGCAGGTCGACGTCGATGCTGATCGCCCGGCCGGTGAGGTCCACGCCGTCCCGGCTGTCGCCGATCGCCCCGCCCCGGCAGACGGTGACCCCGTTGATGGTCACGTCGACCTGGTCGGCCTCGAAGGCGGCGTCGGTGGTGCCGATCGCGGCGAGCACCCGCCCCCAGTTGGGGTCGTTGCCGAACAACGCGGTCTTGAGCAGGTTGTTGCGGGCGCAGGCGCGGGCCGCGGTCAGCGCGTCGGCCACGGACGCGGCGTTGCGGACCTCGATCGCGATGTCCTTGGTGCTGCCCTCGGCATCGGCGAGCAGCTGCATCGCCAGGTCCAGGCAGGCAGCGTCCAGGGCGGCGCCGAGCTCCTCGGCGGTCGGGGTGACCCCGGAGGCGCCGTTGGCCAGCACCAGCACGGTGTCGTTGGTGGACAGGCAGCCGTCGCTGTCGACCCGCTCGAAGGAGTGCTTCGTGGCGTGGTCCAGCGCGGGGGCCAACAGCTCGGCCGGGACCACCGCGTCGGTGGTGAGCACGACGAGCATGGTGGCCAGGCTGGGGGCGAGCATGCCGGCACCCTTGGCCATGCCGCCGACGGTCCAGCCCTGGCCCGACTGCACCGTGGTCTTGGGCACCGAGTCGGTGGTCATGATCGCCCGGGCCGCGGCGAGCCCGCCGTCGTCGGACAGCTGCGCCGCGGCGGCGGTGACGCCGGCGGTCAGCTGCTCCATCGGCAGCCGGACGCCGATCAGCCCGGTGGAGGCGACCGCCACGTCGATGGCGCCCAGCCCGAGGGTCTGCGCGACGTGCTCGGCGGTGGCATGGGTGTCGCCGAACCCCTGCGGGCCGGTACAGGCGTTGGCCCCACCGGAGTTGAGGACGACCGCGCGGACGCGGCCGTTGCTCAGCACCTGCCGGCTCCACAGCACCGGGGCCGCCGGGAAGCGGTTGGTGGTGAAGACGGCGGCAGCGACGTCGTCGGGACCGTCGTTGACGACCAGGGCGACGTCGGGGTCGCCGGAGGACTTGAGCCCGGCGGCGACGCCGGCGGCCCGGAAGCCCCGGGGGGCGGTGGTGCTCACGGTGCGACTCCGACGAGCGGGAGACCGGTGGTCTCGGGGAGGCCGAGGGCGATGTTGGCGCACTGCAGCGCCCCGCCCGCCGTGCCCTTGGTCAGGTTGTCCACCGCGGCGACGACGACCAGCCGGCCCGCATCGGGGTCGACGGTCACCTGCAGCGCGACGGTGTTCGCGCCGAGCACGGCGGCGGTGGTGGGCCACTGACCCTCGGGCAGCAGGTGCACGAACGGCTCGTCGGCGTAGGCCTGCTCGTAGGCGGCCCGGGCGGCCGCGGCGTCGACGCCGGGCAGCACCTTCGCCGAGCAGGTGGCCAGGATGCCGCGCGCCATGGGCACCAGGGTCGGGGTGAAGCTCACGCCGACAGTCCTACCGGCAGCCACCGACAGGTTCTGGACCATCTCGGGCGTGTGCCTGTGCACACCGCCCACGCCGTAGGCGCTGGCCGCGCCCATGACCTCCGAGCCGATCAGGTTCGGCTTGGCCGCCCGGCCCGCGCCGGACGTGCCGGACGCGGCGACCACGACCACCTCGGGCTCGACCAGGCCGGCCGCCAGGGCCGGGGCCATCGCGAGGGTGACGCTGGTCGGGTAGCAGCCGGGGACCGCGATCCGCCGGGCGTCGGCGAGCACCTCCCGCTGGCCGGGCAGCTCGGGCAGGCCGTAGGGCCAGGTGCCGGCGTGCTCGCTGCCGTACCAGCGCTGCCAGGCGGCGGGGTCGGCGAGCCGGTGGTCGGCGCCGCAGTCGAGCACCAGGACGTCGTCCGGGAGCCCTGCGGCGATGGCCCCGGAGGCACCGTGCGGCAGGGCGAGGACGACGACGTCGTAGCCGGCCAGGTCCGTCGGGTCGGAGGGCTGTACGACCATGTCGGCGTAGGGCAGCAGGTGGGGCTGGGACTCCCCCAGGCGTCGCCCGGCGCTCGATGCTGCGTGCACCCCGGTCAGCTGCAGCTGCGGGTGCCCGGCCAGCAGCCGGCACACCTCACCGCCCGCGTACCCGGTGGCGCCGGTGACCCCGACCGTCCACGTCCGTTGTCCGCTCACAGTGCATGAGTATGCACTAGGCCGGATGATCGTGCAGTGCCGCCTGCAGGTGCCGGTCCGTCAGCCGGGCAGGGCGAGCAGCCCCGCGCGGTCCGCACGACGGCCGCACCGACGAACACCGCCGGGACCCCCGAGCGATGAGCCGGGGGTCCCGGGTGAGAGTCGCGGCCAGCAGCGGGCCGGCGGCGCGCTGCATCCCGCCGCCCAGCCGGGACACGATGCTGGCACCTGCCCCGCGGGTCGACCCGGCGGGCTGCGCCGCCGTCCGCCATCATCACCGGGTCGGGACGACGCCGTCCCCCGATGTTCGACGAGAGGCCGACGGTGTCGTTCGACAAGATCGTGATCGTGTTCAACCCGAAGAGCACCGGGGACGCCTCCGCGCTCGCCGAGGACCTGCGGGAGGAGCTGGCCCGCCGGCTCCCCGGCACCCCGCTGGAGATGGCGCCCACCCAGCACGCCGGGCACGCCCGCGACCTGGCCCGGGAGGCGGCGGCGCACGGCCGACCGCTGGTGGTCTCGGTCAGCGGGGACGGCGGCTACAACGAGGTCGTCGACGGGGTGATGCAGGCCGGCAACCCGGAGGCGACCGCCGCGGTGCGGGCTGCCGGCAACGCCAACGACCACCGGCGGGTCACCCGCACCCGGCCGCTGGCCGACGCGGTCGTCGCCGGGGACACCACCCAGATGGACCTGCTCCGGCTGACCCTGGCCGGCGGCAGCCACGACGAGGTGCGGTACGCCCACTCCTACATCGGGCTGGGGATCACCCCGGTGGTCGCGGTGGACATCGAGGCCGGCGGCAAGGGCTCGTGGCGGGAGATCGTCTCGGTGGTCCGCGGGTTCAGCAGCTTCCGCCCGTTCCCGGTGCGGCTGGAGGACGGCCAGCAGATCGAGATCGACAGCCTGCTGTTCGCCAACATCGCGCAGATGGCCAAGGTCGCCAAGCTGTCCGAGGACGGCCGGCCCGACGACGGCCGGTTCGAGCTGGTGGTCAACCGGCGCACCAGCAAGCTCACGGTGCTGGCCACCGCGATCAAGGCGGCCACGGTCGGCCTGGGCGCTCAGCCCACCGCGACCCACCACGAGCTGACCGTGCTCACCCCGATGCCGCTGCAGCTGGACGGCGAGCTGGTCGAGCTCGAGGCGGACACCACGGTCACCGTGGACATCGCCCCGGGGGCGCTGCGCACGCTGTTCTGAGGCCGCCTCGGACCGTGGTGACCGCTGGTCCGCCGACGGACGCGATGACGTCGAAGTCGTCGTCCTGCGTCACGACGTCGAGCCCCTCGACCGGAGGCGATGGCCGCGGTCCACGGGCCGTTGGTCGTCGTCGCCCAGCGCCCTTCCCTCGGCCGGGCGTACGCGGAGCTCGGCCCGGCGACGGTCGAGGGTCTGCAGCCGGCGCGCCCTCGTCGTCGTGTCGGAGGCGGAGAGCCCCCCCGGGCAGCTCGGCGAGCGTCACGACGCTGACTGCGGTGCGGACGGGCACGCCGCCCCGTCGACCGGGCGTCCGACTCTCGCGCGAGGAAGACGCTGGTGTCCGCCAGCGCAGGTCGATCACGCACACCGTGATGGTGACTCCGCCCCTCGGCGAACCTGCCGCAGCACGTCGGCCGTGGGGTTGCGGAGGTCTCCCGATGCCACCGAGGTCACGTGCGGCACCACAGCGCTTCTGCCACACCCCGGGGCTCAGCCCGTCGGGTCGTCGTCCCCGAACCGGACCAGCCGCACCTGGCGCTGGGCGTCGACGGGTGTCCGCCCGGCCAGGGACTCGGCGGTGTCCTTGCCGGCGCGGACGAAACGTCCCGACCAGGCGTCGAGCTGGCCCGCCCCGATCGCGGCCACGAGGTCCACCACGGCCGAGACCGGGGTCCAGTCCTCGTAGCCGTCCCACATCGCCATCGAGCGGGTCATCGGGGTGTCGACCACGCCGGGGGCGACGTCGAAGGCGAGCACGCCCGAGGCGGCGAGGGCCTCGGTGATCCGCAGCTGGCCGGTCTTGCCGACCGAGTAGGCGGTGTAGTCCGGGTTCACCCGGGTGGACATCCCGCTCGCCAGGTCGACCACCCGGCCGCTCCCGCGGGCGACCATGCCCGGGACGACCGCCTGCACCAGGTGGAACGGGCCGCGCAGCTGGCTCTCCACCACCGACCACCACTGCTCGGGGTCGGCCTCCCACACCGGCACCTCGGCGGCGTCGATCAGCCCGGCGTTGTTGACCAGCAGGTCGACCGGACCGAGCTCGGCCTCCACCCGGGCGACGGCGGCCCGGACGGCGGCGAGGTCGGTGACGTCGGCGGCCACGGACACCGTGCGCGACCCGGTCGCCGCGGTGACGTCGGCCATGGCCGCCGACAGCCGCTCGGCCCCGCGGGCCAGTCCGGCCACCGAGGCGCCCCGGGCGGCCAGACCCTCGGCCAGGGCACGTCCGATCCCCGTGGAGGCGCCGGTGACCAGCGCGACCGTGCCGGTCAGCTCAGCCACGCAGCACCGCCCCGGTGGCGACCCGGGCGGACTCGACGGCGGCGTCGAAGGCCGCCTGGGCCTCCTCGCCGGTGAGCGTCCGGTCCGGCGCCCGGAAGACGAACGCGTAGGCCAGCGACCGCTGTCCCTCGGCGACCTGCGAGCCGGTGTAGACGTCGAAGAGCCGCAGGTCCTCCAGCAGCTCCCCGGCGCCGGCGGCGAGCGCTGCGCGCACGGTGGCCTCCGGGTGCTCCGCGGGCACGACGAGCGCGGCGTCCATCCGCACCGGCGGGAAACCCGAGACGTGCGGGCCCTGGGCGACGCCCTTGTCCGGCAGCGCGTCGACGTCGAGCTCCATCGCCGAGGTGCGCGGCGGGAGCTCGAGGGCGGCACACACCCGGGGGTGCAGCTCGCCGGCGTGGCCGACGACGGTCTCCCCCACCAGCAGCTCGGCGCAGCGGCCGGGGTGCCAGGGGGCGTGCTCGGCGGCCCGCACGGTCAGCTCGACCCCGGCGGCGTCGGCGACGAGCCGGGCGGCCTGCACCG
>JAOPVM010000122.1 GCA_025966215.1 Klenkia sp. | reverse complement strand
CCGGGTGCTCGAGGTCCAGCCCGGCCAGCGAGGTGGCGACGTGGTTGGAGTAGGACTCCCGGCGGATCTCGCCGTCCCCCACGATGTCGAGCCCGGCGGCCTCCTGGGCCCGGATCGTCACCAGCGTGGCGTCGTCCTGGGCCTCCTGCAGCTGGGGGGCGGGGATGCGCCACAGCTCGGCGGCCCGCACCCGCGGCGGGAACTGGTGCCCCAACCGGTCGCGGTCGATCAACCAGTCCGGCTGGGGCAGGCTGCCGACGACGGTCGTGGGCAGCAGGGGCAGCGTCGGGGGCATGCGGCGATCCTGCCGCAGACCGCGCGACCGGGGGTGGTCACCGGGGCCGGGGCGGGGGAGGGTGAGCCCCGTCACCCCTGCCTGCTCGACGAGGAGCTGCTCGTGATCGAGAACCCGTTCTACACACCCGAGGCGCAGGGCGCCTACCAGCTGCACTCGCTGGGCAGCTTCGCCCTCGAGGAGGGCGGGGGCATCCCCGACCTGCAGCTGGCCTACGCCACCTACGGCGAGCTGAACGCCGCCAAGGACAACGCGATCCTGATCCCCACCTGGTTCAGCGGCACGCACGCCACCTGGGAGCAGGTCTACATCGGCCCCGGAAGGGCGTTGGACCCCACCCGCTGGTTCATCGTCGTGGTCAACCAGATCGGCAACGGGCTGTCCACGTCGCCGCACAACACCGACGACCCGAGCATCGCGATGGCCGCGTTCCCGAAGGTGCGGATCGGGGACGACGTCCGGGCCCAGCAGCAGCTGGCCGCCGAGCTGTTCGGCATCCAGCGGTGGGCGCTGGTCGTGGGCGGCTCGATGGGTGCGCAGCAGACCTGGGAGTGGGCCGTCCGCTTCCCCGAGCAGGTGGCCCGGGCGGCCCCGATCGCCGGCACCGCGCAGAACACCCCGCACGACTTCCTCTTCACCCGGGCCCTGCTCGACGCCATCACCTCCGACCCGGGTTGGGCCGGGGGTGCGTACCGGTCGAACACCGAGGTGGCCGACGGACTGCGCCGGCACGCCGACATCTGGGCGATCATGGGGCTCTCGACGGAGTTCTGGCGCTCGGGCTTCTGGAAGGGCATCGAGCTGCCCGACGTCACCTGGGACACCTTCGAGGAGTTCCAGGAGCGCTTCGTGCAGGCCGTCTTCGGCGCGATGGACCCCAACTCGCTGCTGGTGCAGGGCTGGAAGTGGCAGCGCGGGGACGTCGCCCGCAACACCGGTGGCGACCTGACCGCGGCGCTGGGTCGGGTCACCGCGACCACGTTCGTGATGCCGATCGACGAGGACATGTTCTTCCCGCCGCGGGACTGCGCCGCCGAGCAGGCGCTCACCCCGAACAGCGAGCTGCGGGTGCTGCCCAGCATCGCCGGGCACTTCGGGCTGTTCGGGTTCGAGAAGACCTACCTGGACGCCGTCGACACCCACCTGTCGGAGCTGCTGGCCCGGCCGGTCTGAACCCGGTGGACCTGCGCGGCGGGGTCGGGCAGGGTCGCGGCGTGCCCCGCGACCAGCTCGTCCCCGTCGCGTCCGGTGTCGACCTCTGGGTCGCCGTGCCGGGCAGGCCGAGGTCCTCGGCGGGCCGGCGGCCCGACCAGCTGCCAGCACGCGGCCGCGGTCACCGCGGCACCGCAGGACCCGGGAACTCCTGGGTCGGCGGGCGGCCGGCAGGGGTGACCCGGGGCAACTCGCTGGTCAGCAGCCGCACCGGGCGGCGCCGGCCCGGGCGGCGGGCGGCCAGGAAGTCCAGCGCGATGGCCGCGGTCCAGGACTGGTCCCTCGAGCCCAGCTGCTCGCCGGTGAGCGGCTCGTAGTACTCGGCGAAGTCGCAGTCCACCAGCTGCGCCAGGCCCGCCAGTCGCAGCGAGTTGGCGGCCTCCTGCTCCCCGGACCGGTTCAGCGCCCAGGCCATCAGCCAGTTCAGCACCGGCCACTGCGGCCCACGCCAGTAGGTGCGCTCCCGGAAGTGCGGGGACGCCGGGGACACCGAGGGGACGACGGGCCAGCGCAACCGGGAGTGGCCGCACCAGCGGGGGCCCAGCAGCAGGTCGCGCTGACGCCGGATCAGCGCGTCGTCCCCACCGCACAGCAGCGGCGCGAACCCGGCGGCGGAGTCGACGTCGAGGTAGCGGCCGGTGCGCAGGTCCAGGTCGCGGGCCAGGTCGGTGGCCGGGTCGACCGAGCGGAGCACCCCGGTGCGGAACCGGCGGGCGATCGCCCGGGACTCCTCCACGCCCTCGACGACGCCCAGCTCCGAGCCGATGTCGGCCAGCAGGTCGCTGGCGGCGGCGAGGAGTGCCGAGACCAGCACGTCGCCGACGACGAAGTCCCCGGTCGCCCGGTAGGCGGCGTCGTCGTAGCGGGCCCGGACCTTCTGCTCCAGCAGCCACAGGTAGCGGGCGTACTCGGCGTCCGAGGGGCGTTGCGACGGGTCGGACACGTGCGCCAGGTCGCGGCGGACGAACGGCGGCATCTCCGCGCCCGGGTGCACGTGGGAGTAGGGCTCGTCCCAGCGCGGGGAGTCGTCCATCCCGGACTCCCAGCCGTGGTGGATCTCCACCAGCCCGTGCGCGTACGGGTCGCGGGCGGTGGCCAGGTAGCGGTGCCAGGCCAGCCACCGCGGGAAGGTCTCCACGACGAACGCCTCGGCCAGTTCGCGGTCCGGTCCCCCGCGGCGCCGGGCGTCGTGCAGGATCCGGGACAGCGCGATGACGTGGATCGGCGGCTGGGTGATCCCCGAGGTGAGCACCCCGGCCGGTCGGGCCGCCGCGACCTGGGTGCGCCAGCGGTCCGGGTCGGGGAAGTAGTCGCTGGGGGAGTGGAACAGGATGTGCGGGAGCATCCCGGTGGCCCACTGCCCGGAGAGCAGCGTGCGCAGCTCGGTCAGCGCCCGCGGCACCGACACCGTCGCGATGCCCAGCGCGACGAAGCCGGCGTCCCAGCTCCACATGTGCGGGTAGAGCGTGGGCGAGGCGACGGTGAAGGCCCCGCGGTCGTTGCCCTTGAGCACGTAGCCGGCCCGCCCGGCCATCAGCGCGACGTCGTTCGGGGTGGGCTGCTGGACCGACATCGTGCTCCTCAGCGGTGGCCGAGTGCCGATCCTCGCCCGCGGGTGGTCCCTGACCAACCCGGGGCGGGTGCGAGCCGGGTCACGTGTCCCGGCGCGGTCCCGCTCGTTGGGTCAGCCGTGAGGGTCGCCCGGGTCGTGCGTGCGGTGCGCCGCGTCGCCCCGGCCGACCGGGTCGTCGTCCCGGTGATCGTGCTGCTGGTCGTGCTGGCGAACCTGGTCGGCGCCGGTGTGGTCACCCTGCTGCTGCTCGGGGTGAACACCTCGGACTCCACCACCGCCCGGCTGGTCACCGCGATCACCGGAGCGGGCTACCTGCTGCTCGCCGTCCCGGTGGGCACCGTGTGGGGCCTGCGCCGGCAGCGGCGCACCAACGCCTGGTTGTGGTCGGGCCGCGAGCCCACCCCCGGCGAGACGGTGGTGGCGCTGCGGTTGCCCGCCGACGTCGCCCGGATCGTCGCGGTGGTCTGGGCGGTCGGCGCACTGGGCATCGGGGTCGTCGCGGCGTCGGTGTACCCGCAGCCCCTCGTCGGGCTGCGCACCGGGCTGTCGGTCGTCCTCGGTGGCGTGGTGACCGCCGGGGTGACCTACCTGCTGGTCGCCCGGGCCGGTCGGCACGTGACCGCCCGGGCGCTGGCTGCGCACCCGCCGGACGTGCCGCGGACGCTGTCGGTGCGCCGCCGCCTGCTGCTGACCTGGGGCCTGACCAGCGGGGTGCCGATGGTCGGTCTGGTGCTGCTGGTCCTGGACCCGACCGGCACGGGCACCCCGGGACGGTTCACCGCGCTCTTCCTGCCCGGGGTCAGCCTGGTCGTCGGCCTGCTCGGCACCCTGCTGGTCGCCCGGTCCGTGGGCACCCCGCTCGTGGCGCTGCGCCGGGCGGTGCAGCGGGTGGGCGAGGGCCAGACCGACGTACGGGTGCAGGTCGACGACGCCGGGGAGATCGGGCTGCTGCAGACCGGGGTCAACTCGATGGCCGCCGGCCTGGCCGAGCGGGAGCGACTGCGCGACCTGTTCGGCCGGCACGTGGGTGCCGACGTCGCCGCCCGGGCGCTGGAGAACGGCGTCGAGCTGGGCGGGGAGACCCGCACGGTGGCCGCGCTGTTCGTCGACGTCTCGGGGTCCACCACGCTGGCCGAGCAGGTCGGGCCGCAGGAGATGGTCGGCCTGCTCAACCGGTTCTTCGCCGTCGTGGTCGACGCGGTGTCCGCCGAGGGCGGACTGGTCAACAAGTTCGAGGGCGACGCCGCGCTGTGCGTCTTCGGTGCCCCGGCGGCACTGCCCGACGCGGCCGGCTCGGCGTTGCGGGCGGCCCGGGCGGTCCGCGCGGCGGTGACCGAGGCCGGGGAGGTCGACGTCGGTGTGGGGGTGGCCTGGGGCGTCGTCGTCGCCGGTCAGGTCGGGGCGGCCAGCCGGCTGGAGTACACCGTCATCGGCGACGCGGTCAACACCGCGGCCCGACTCACCGAGCTGGCCAAGGACCACCCCGGCCGGGTCGTCGCCTCGGACGCCACGCTGGGCGCCGCCGACCCCGCCGAGCGTCGCTGGTGGACCCGGGGCGAGGACGTCGTCCTGCGCGGGCGCTCCGAGCCGACGACGACCTGGGTGCCCGCCTGACTCAGGCGTGCGAGCGGACGACGACGAGCACGTCCTCGCTCTGCAGGGTGCCGATCTGCGGGTCGTCGAAGCGCAGCGTGCGCCCGCCCCGGGTCACCGACAGCACCACGTCGCGCAGCTGCCGGGCGCCCATGCCGACCTCGGAGGAGGAGACGGTGCGCTGGGTGAGGTCCAGGCCGTGCCCGGAGGTGAGCAGGTCCTCGACCACCGCGACCACCCGCGGGCTGTCGGTGGCCAGGCCCAGCAGTCGGCCCGACGTGGAGGAAGAGGTGATCACCGAGTCGGCGCCGGACTGGCGCAGCAGACTGGCGTTCTCCTCCTCGCGCACGCTGGCGGTGATCGGCACGCTGGGGTTGAGCTGGCGCACGGTGAGGGTGATCAGCACCGCGGTGTCGTCCCGGTTGGCCGCCACGATCACCGCCCGGGCCTTCTCGATCGAGGTCCGCTTGAGCACGTCGGCCCGGGTGGCGTCCCCGACGATCCCGGTCAGCCCGATGGAGTTGGCCTCCTCGATCATCGCCGGGCTGGGGTCGACGACCACGATGTGGTCCGGCGCGGTGCCGGTGGAGACCAGGGCGCGGATCGCGCTGCGGCCCTTGGTGCCGTAACCGCACACGATGACGTGCTGACGCACCGAGGACCTCCAACGGCGGACCCGGAACTCCTCGCGGGAGCGCGCGGTGAGCGCCTCCAGCGTGGTCCCGATGAGGATGAGCAGGAACAGCACGCGCAGCGGCGTGATGACGAGGATGTTGACCAGCCGGGCGCCGGGGGTGACCGGCGTGATGTCGCCGTAGCCGGTGGTCGAGAGGCTGACCGTGGCGTAGTAGGTGGCGTCCAGCAACGAGAGCTCGCCGCCGTTGTTGTCCCGGTAGCCGTCCCGGTCGAAGTAGACGAGCAGCACGGTGGCCACCAGCACCACCGTGGCGATGACCACCCGCTTGCCGACCTGGCGGAAGGGGGACTGCTCGGTGTGCGCCAGCTGGACGCCACCGTGCTCGCTCATCACCGACGTCGCCCCGTTGCCACGGCAGGGACGGTAGTGGGCTCGGGACCCGCCGGTACGCCCGGCACACCCCTCCGGGTCATCCGAACCGGGCCCGCTCCAGGTCGCTGAGCTGCCGCTTGAGCACCTTGCCCGCGGCCGAGACCGGGATCGCGTCGGTGAACACGACGTCCCGCAGCCGCTTGTACGGCGTCACCCGGTCGTTGACCGCGGCCAGCACCGAGGCTGCGGTCAACGAGGCCCCGGCGTCGTCGGTCCGGCGGACGACGTAGGCCACCGGCAGCTCCCCGGCGGCGTCGTCGGGGCGGCCGACCACGGCGGCACCGGCGACCCCGGGGACGGCGTGCAGCAGCTCCTCCAGCTCGCGGGGGAACACGTTGTAGCCCTTGTGGATCAGCATGTCCTTGGTGCGGTCGACCACCGCGAGGTACCCGTCGGCGTCGAGCAGCCCGACGTCCCCGGTGCCGAACCAGCCCTCGGCGTCGATCGCGTCGTCGGGCCGCCCGGCGTAGCCGCGCATCACCTGCGGGCCGCGCAGGTGGATCTCGCCGCGTTCCCCGGTCGGCACCGCTGCGCCGTCCTCCAGCGAGCGGATCTGCACCTCGGTGTCGAAGACCGGCAGCCCGACGGTGCCCGGCTTGCGCACCCCGGACCGGCTGACCGGGTTGCCGGTGGCCTGCATGGTGACCTCGGTGAGCCCGTAGCCCTCGCCGATCACCACGTCGGGGAGCAGCGCCTGCAGCCGCTGGATCAGCGGCACCGGCAGCGGGGCGGCCCCGCTGGAGAGCCCGCGCACCGAGGACAGGTCGACGTCGGCGATGCCCGGCACCTGCAGCAGCGCGGCGAACACCGGGGGTGCGCCGCCGATCGAGGTGACCCGGTGGGCGACGGCGTCGGCCACGTAGGCGACCGGGTCGAACCGCTCGTGGACGACGACGGTCGCGCCGGTGAGCACCTGGCCGTTGAGGTAGCCGATCACCCCCATCGCGTGGAACCACGGCGTCAGGTTGATCGAGCAGGAGGTGCCCAGCCGGGTGGGGAACTCCTCGGCGCCGACGACCTGCTCGAGGGTCACGTCGCCCTCCTCGTCCCGGGCCGGGAGCGAGCCCGAGGACCAGCACGCCGACTGCAGCACGTTGGTGACCACCTGGGCGTGCGGCAGCTCCACGCCCTTGCTGACCCCGGTGGAGCCGCCGGTGTCGGCCAGGTGCGCGAGGTCGGCGACCGGGTCGACGCCGGCGTCGCGGTGGGCGTCGGTGGGGTCGGCGCGCAGCAGCTCGGCCAGGCTGACCGCCCGGTCGGTGCGGCCGAGGTCGGGCAGCTCGACCGCCGCGTCGGGGTCGGCGACCTGCTGGGGGCCGGTGACCACCACGGTGGCGACGGCGGTGTCGGGCAGCGCGGCGCGCACCGCGGGCAGGCAGGGCTCCCAGGTGACCAGCACGCGGGCCCGGGCGTCGGCCAGCTGGTGGGCGAGCTCGGCCGGGGGCAGCAGCGGGTTCGTGGGGGAGAACGTCGCCCCGGCCAGCAGCACCCCGTAGTAGACCGCCGGGTACTGCAGGCAGTTGGGCAGGTGCACCGCGACGACGTCGCCGCGGCCCACGCCCCGCTCGGCCAGCCCGGCCGCGACCGCGTGCGCCCGTCGTCCCAGTTCGGTGTAGGACAGCTCGACGCCGTGCTGGATGAACGCCGTCCGGTCGCCCCAGCGGCGGACGGCGGCCCGCAGCAGCGAACCGACCGGCACCCGCGGGTAGTCCAGGCTGCGCGGCAGTCCCGCGGGCCAGAGGTCGGCGGTGGTCGGCGACGCCACGGTCATGGGGTCAGGGTGGCCCGCGTCACAGCTGCTGTCGAGTGAGGATGTGGGCATGAGCAACGGACGTACGGCACTGGTCCTCGGCGGCGGCGGCATCACCGGGATCGCGTGGGAGATCGGCGTGGTCACCGGGTTGGCCGACGCCGGGCTCGACCTGCGGACCGCCGACCTCGTCGTCGGCACCTCGGCGGGGTCGGTGGTCGGCGCCCAGCTGCGCAGCGGTCTCGACGTCGAGGAGCTCTTCGCCCGGCAGCTGGCGCCCCCGGTGGAGACCGGACCGCCGGCGTCGATGGGCCGTGGGCTGGTGCTGCGCTTCGGACTCGCGGTGCTGCGCCACCGCAAGGACGAGCAGGGCTTCCGCGCGCAGGTCGGCCGGCTGGCGGTGCAGGCCGAGGCTGCCGGGAAGACCCCCACCGAGCAGGAGCGCCGGGACGTGATCACCGCCCGGCTGCCGTCGGTCTCCTGGCCGGACCGGCCGCTCACCCTCACCGCCGTCGACGCCGAGACCGGCGCCTTCGAGACGTTCACCCGTGACTCGGGGGTCGACCTGGTGTCCGCGGTCGCGGCCAGCTGCGCCGTTCCCGGGGTCTACCCGCCGGTGACCATCGGCGTGCGGCGGTTCGTCGACGGCGGGATGCGCTCGGTGGCCAACGTCGACCTGGCCACCGGGTACGACCGGATCGTGGTGCTCGCCCCGATCACCCGGGGCATCGGCCCGATGAGCAGCGTGGACGCCCAGGTCACCGGGCTGGTCTCCCGGGTCGCCGTGGTCAGCCCGGACGCCGGGTCCAGGGCGGCGATCGGGAAGAACGTGCTGGACCCGGCTGCCCGGGCGGCCTCGGCACGGGCCGGTCGGGAGCAGGCCGCGGCGGAGGTCGACCGGGTGCGCGAGGCCTGGGCGGGGTGATCCGTCCGCCACTCCGGTCGCACGACCCCCGTCCCGGGCGGATGATCACGTGGTTGAGAGCTGCAACGAACCACCCGGGGGAGACGGCACCATGAGCGAGACCCAGTCCTCGGCGGCCGCGTCGGCCACCCACCGGCGGGCGGTGACCAAGGCGGCGGCGCTGACCGCGGTCGGCGGGATCCTGTTCGGCTACGACACCGGCGTCATCGGCGGGGTCCTGCCCAACATCAGCGACGACTTCACCCTCGACACCCCCTTCCTGCAGGGCACCGTGGTGTCGATCCTGCTGGTCGGGGCGGCCGTGGGGGCGCTGATCGCCGGGCGGGTGGCCGACGCCCTCGGTCGGCGCCGGGCGATCATCGTCACCTCCGTCGTCTTCGTGATCGCGCTGCTGCTGTCGATCGTCGCGCCCTCGTTCTGGGTGCTGTTGCTGTCCCGGTTCCTGATCGGCGTCGGCGTGGGGTCGGCGTCCTTCGTCGTCCCGGTCTACATCGGGGAGATCGCCCCGCCCGAGCGGCGCGGCGCGCTGGTCAGCCTCAACCAGCTGTCGGTGACGATCGGCATCCTGGTCAGCCAGCTGGTCGCCTACTTCCTGGCCGGCAGCGGTGACTGGCGGATCAGCGTGGGCCTGGCGCTCGCCCCGGCCGTGGTCCTGGGCCTCGGGATGATCCGCGAGCCGGAGAGCCCCGCCTGGCTGGTCCGCCAGGGACGGGACGACGAGGCCCGGACCGTGCTGCGCACGCTGCGCGACTCCGAGGAGGCCATCGAGGCCGAGATCGACGAGATCCGCGGCACCGCCACCGCGGAGGAGAAGGGGGCCACGCGCTCGCTGTTGGCGCCCCAGCTCCGCCCGGCGATGATCCTGGGCATCACGCTGGCCGTCGTCCAGCAGATCACCGGCGTGAACACCGTCATCTACTTCGCCCCGACCGTGCTGGAGAACGCCGGTCTCGGTGCCCAGGCCGCGCTGCTCGCCCTGCTGGTCGTCGGGCTGACCAACGTGGTCATGACGGTCGTGGCCATCAAGGTCATCGACCGGGTCGGCCGCCGCGCGCTGCTGATCTGGGGCATGAGCGGGATGACCCTGGGTCTGATCGGGCTCGCGGTCGCGTTCCTGTTCGACATCAACGGCGCCGGGGCCATCGCGACCACCGTGGTGCTGGCGTTCTACGTCGGCTCGTTCGCGGTCAGCCTGGGCCCGGTGGTCTGGCTGCTGATCAGCGAGATCTTCCCGCTCGCGGTGCGCGGCCGGGCGTCCTCGGTGGCCACGATGGCCAACTGGATCGCCAACTTCGCCGTGGCGGTCAGCTACCTGTCGATCATCTCCGCGATCGGGGAGACCGCGACGTTCGGCGTCTACGCCGTGGTCACCGTGCTCTCGCTGGTCTACGTGGTGAAGGCGGTGCCCGAGACGAAGAACCGGAGCCTGTCCGACATCGAGCGCGAGCTCTCGCCCTCGGCCTAGCGGTCAGGGTTGACCGCCCGGCCCCGACCTGGCAGACATGGCGGCATGGCTGACACGGTGCTCACCGAGGTGTCCGACGGCGTCGGGGTCCTCACCCTGAACCGCCCCGAGGCGAAGAACGCGGTCGACCTGGCGACGACGGAGGCCCTCGCCGCCGCGGTCGACGACTTCGACGCCCGGGACGACGTGACGGTCATGGTGCTCACCGGCGCCGGCGGGGTGTTCTGCGCCGGGATGGACCTGAAGGCCTTCGCCCGCGGCGAGCGGCCCTCGCTGCCCGGGCGCGGGTTCGCCGGGCTCACCGAGGCCCCGCCGGCCAAGCCGCTGATCGCCGCCGTCGAGGGGTGGGCGCTGGCCGGCGGCTTCGAGCTGGTGCTGGCCTGCGACCTCGTGGTGGCCTCCCGCGAGGCCCGCTTCGGCATCCCCGAGGTCAAGCGCTCGCTGGTCGCCGCCGGCGGCGGGGTGCTCCGGCTGCCCAAGACGCTGCCCTACCAGCGGGCGATGGAGCTGGCGCTGACCGGCGACCCGATGGGTGCCGAGGAGGCGCACCGGTTCGGTCTGGTCAACACCCTCACCGAGCCCGGCGGCGCGCTGGCCGGCGCCCGCGAACTCGCCGCCCGGATCGCGGTGAACGGCCCGCTGGCGATCAGGGCCACCAAGAGCCTGGTCGCCGGCGCCGTCCGCTGGACCGACCGGGACCTCCTGGACCACCAGGCCACCGTCACCGAGGCGGTGTTCTCCTCCGCCGACGCCCGGGAGGGCGCCGTGGCCTTCGCCGAGAAGCGCCCCCCGGTCTGGCGCGGCGTCTGAGCGGGCCGGTGACCCGCACCACTCGATGCTCACACCGCCGGGTCGGTGACGAGGGTGCCGGCGGAGTGCTCCTGGCGGAGCTGGGTCGTGAGCACCGTGCCGCTGGGATTGCGGGGCCGGGCGCCGACGACGGAGATCTCGCGCGGGGGGGCGACGACGGCCGACGGGGCCCCGGTGGGTGAGGACGGCGCCCTGGGGCTTGCCGGTGGTGCCCGAGGTGTACACCAGGAACGCCGGATCGGGCTGGTCCACCACGTGCTCCACCGGCGTCGGGTCGGCCGCGGCGAGGGCGGCCTCGTACTCCGGCCCGATGGTGGGCACGGTCGTGACGGCGGGTGC
>JAOPVM010000116.1 GCA_025966215.1 Klenkia sp. | reverse complement strand
ATCGTGAAGCCCTGCTTCTCGATGGTGTCGACGAAGTCGATCGTCGCGCCGCCGAGGTAGGGGCCGCTCATCCGGTCCACGATGACCTCGACGCCGCCGAACTCGTGGGTCTGGTCCCCGTCGAGGTAGCGCTCGTCGAAGAAGAGCTGGTAGCGGAGGCCGGAGCAACCACCCGGCTGCACGGCGATGCGCAGACGCAGGTCGTCGCGGCCCTCCTGGTCCAGCAGGGCCTTGACCTTGCCGGCTGCGGTGTCGCTGAGGCTGACGCCCGTGGCGCCGGCGGTACCAGCGTCGAGGGTGGTGGTGTCCTGCACGGTCATGTTCTGTCCTCCCACATCGAGGGTGCCGGTGCACCGATGTCGCACCAGACGCTCCTGCTGCGACCAACACCGCCGTGGCGGAGCTGCTTCCCACTGTAGGCGTCCCCGACCCGGTCGCGGTGCCCATCGGGTCGACGAGCTGCCCCGGACGGCGGATCCGGCCCCGTAGACTCCGCGGCGTGAAGCTCCGCCTGCCCGGCCGCCGCCGCGACGACGAGTCGACGCCGGACGCCGCCACCGACCTGACCGCCCAGCAGCTGACCACGGTCGGCAAGGGCCGGCCCACCCCGCGCCGCAGCGAGGCCCAGGGGCGCCGTCCCGGTCCGCCCCCGCCTCCGCCGACCACGCGCAAGGAGGCCTACAAGCGCCAGCGCGAGCAGAACGCCGCCAACCGCGGGTCGGCCAGGGAGGCCGCCGCGCGCGGCGACGAGAGCGCACTGCCGGTCCGCGACCGCGGCCCCGAGAAGCGGCTGGTCCGTGATCTGGTCGACGCCCGGCGCAACGCCGGCAGCCTCTTCCTCATCGTCGCCGCCCTGGTGCTGGTGGGTTACTTCATCCCCAACACCGCGGTGCAGAGCTACACCGTCTTCATCTGGTTCGCGTTCTTCCTCCTGATCATCGCCGACTCCGTCGTCCTGGGTCGCAAGATCAAGAAGAAGCTGGCCGAGCGGTTCCCCGCCGTGACCAGGACCCGGGGCCTGATCTGGTACGGCATCAGCCGGGCCACGATGATCCGCCGCTGGCGCTTCCCCAAGCCCCAGGTGCAGCTCGGCGCCGAGGTCTAACGTCGGCTGACGTGGACACACGTCGCCTGGGCCGATCCGGCCTGAACATCACCGAACTCGCGTACGGCAACTGGCTCACCCACGGCAGCCAGGTCGAGGAGGACGCGGCGCACGCCTGCGTGCACGCCGCCCTCGACGCCGGGATCACCACCTTCGACACCGCCGACGTCTACGCCGGCACCAAGGCCGAGTCCGTGCTCGGTCGCGCGCTGAAGGGGCAGCGCCGGGAGGGCCTGGAGGTCTTCACCAAGGTCTACTGGCCCACCGGGCCGGGGGCCAACGACCGCGGGCTCTCCCGCAAGCACGTCATCGAGAGCTGCCACGCCTCCCTCGAACGGCTGCAGACCGACCACATCGACCTCTACCAGGCCCACCGGTACGACTCCACGGTGCCGCTGGAGGAGACGATGACCGCCTTCGCCGACCTCGTCCGGGCCGGCAAGGTGCTCTACGTCGGCGTCTCGGAGTGGCGGGCGGAGGAGATCGCGGCCGGGGCCGCGCTGGCCCGTGAGCTCGGCATCCAGCTGATCAGCAACCAGCCGCAGTACTCGATGCTGTGGCGGGTCATCGAGAGCGAGGTCGTGCCGACGTCGGAGCAGGAGGGGCTGTCCCAGATCGTCTGGTCCCCGCTGGCCCAGGGGGTGCTCACCGGCAAGTACCAGCCCGGCCAGGCCCCCCCGACCGACAGCCGCGGCGGTCACCCCACCGCCGGCGGGTCGATGCAGCAGTACCTGACCGACGACGTGCTCACCAGGGTGCAGCGGCTGCGCCCGATCGCCGAGGAGCTCGACCTGTCGATGGCCCAGCTCGCGCTGGCCTGGGTGCTGCAGAACGGGAACGTGGCCGCGGCCATCATCGGGGCGACCCGACCCGAGCAGGTGCACGACAACGTGAAGGCCGCCGGGGTGACGATCCCCGCCGAGCTGTTGACCCGGATCGACGAGGCGCTCGGCGACGTCGTCGAGCGCGACCCGGCCAAGACCAGCAGGGGCTGACCGGCAGCGGGGGCGCCGGCTCCGGCGCCCCCGCCCTCAGCTGGCGGCCAGACCCATCGGGCCGTAGACCACCTCGTCGTCCTTCAGCAGGGTCGCGGTGGCGACCCCCCGCTCCAACAGCTCCCGCCAGTGCTCCCCCAGCCAGGACTCCGCCTCGGCCTGCGCGTCCTCGGTGGGCACCGGGACCCCCACGTCGGCCGGGTCGAGGGTCTCCCCTGCCGGGTCGAACAGGCGCCAGGTCCAGATCGACGGTGAGGTCATGGGCGCACCCTAGGTCGCGTGGAGCACACCGCGCGCGTCCCGTGGTTCAGGTCCTGGCCCCCGGGGCATGGGGAGGCCTTCGATCCGTTCCCACGCGCACCCGGGAGTACCCATGAGCACGTCCCCCGTGGCCGACGGCGCGCACCGCGCCGACGTGCCGCTCGACCCCGCGAAGGCCTCGACCGGCCAGCTGGTGGGCGAGCTGCCCGAGCTGGTCACCCGGCTCGTCCGCGACGAGGTCCGGCTCGCCCAGGCCGAGGTCAAGGGCAAGGCCAAGAGGCTCGGCCTCGGCGTCGGGCTCTTCGGCGGTGCCGGGCTGCTCGCCCTGCTCGGTCTCAACGCCCTGATCACTGCCGGCATCCTCGGCCTGGCGAACGTCATCCCCGGGTGGCTGGCCGGGATCGCCGTGGCCGTCGTCCTGTTCGTCATCGCCGCCGTCCTCGCACTGGTCGGCAAGAAGGACGTCGCGCAGGCCGCTCCCCCGCTGCCCACCGACACCATCGAGAGCCTCAAGACCGATGTCGCCACCGTGAAGGAGAGCGCAGCCCGATGACCGGTCCCACCGCCACCCCCTACGACGGGTCGGCACTCGACCCGACCGACCCCGACGAGATCAAGGCCGACATCGAGGCCACCCGGGAGCAGCTCGCCGCGACCGTGGAGGAGTTGAGCCACCGGCTCGACGTGCCCTCCCGCGCCAAGGAGTCCGCCTTCCAGGCCCGGGACACCGCCGTGGAGACCTACCGGGAGAACCCGCCGGTGGTCATCGGCGTGGCGGTCGCCCTGGTGGCCGCGGTCGTCGGGATCGTCCTCTGGCGCTCCCGGCGCTGAGCCACCCCACCCACCCACGCACCTCCCTCCCACGCACCCCGACTTCCCCAGGAGATTCCTCGCCATGGTCGACACCAGACGGCCCGACAGCGCCGTGGACCGCATCCGCGAGCGGGTGGCGGAGAAGGCCGCCCGGCGGGCCGCCGCTGCCGCCCGGGAGTCCGGCCAGGACTCCCCCGCCCGGCCCGACCGCGCCTCGGCAGCGTCCCGACCCGGGCCGTCGACGGAGGACTCACGTCTGCCCGGCGTGGACGCCGAGAAGCCGACCGAGATCCCGGCCCGGGGGTGGGTGCAGATCCTCAAGCGGGCCTGGGCGGAGAACAAGGCCGACAACATGCCGATCATCGGCGGCGGCGTGGCCTTCTTCGGGTTCCTGGCGATCTTCCCGACGCTGATCGCCGCCATCTCGCTCTACGGGCTGGTGGCCTCCCCGGCGACCGTGCAGGAGCAGGTGGACGGCCTCCGGGGCACGGTGCCGGATGAAGTCCTGACGATCATCAACGACCAGCTGAGCTCGGTCGCCGAGGCCGGCGCCGGAGCGCTGTCGGTGAGCCTGGTGATCTCCATCCTGGCCGCCCTGTTCTCGGCGTCGGGCGGGGTCAACAACCTGATCACCGCGGTGAACCTGGCCTACGACGAGGTCGAGACCCGCAACGCGATCAAGCTGCGCGCCCTGGCCCTGCTGCTGACCTTCGGCGCCATCGTGTTCGTGCTGCTGACGCTGACCCTGGTCGCGGTCACCCCGGTCGTGCTGGACGCGCTGCCGCTGGGCGTCGTCGGCACCATCCTGGCCCAGGTGCTGCGGTGGGTGCTGCTGCTCGGGCTGATGGTCGGCGCGTTGTCCATCCTCTACCGCGTGGCCCCCGACCGGGACGCCCCCAAGTTCCGCTGGGTCAGCCTCGGGTCCGGTGTGGTCACCGTGGCCTGGGTGGTCGTCTCGATCGCGTTCAGCTTCTACGTCAGCAACTTCGGCTCGTACTCGGCCACCTACGGGGCGATCGCCGGGGTCGTGGTGCTGATGCTGTGGCTGCAGCTGACCTGCTTCCTGGTGCTGCTCGGCGCCGAGATCAACGCCGAGGCCGAGCACCAGACCGCGCAGGACACGACCAAGGGCGAGGAACTGCCGATGGGTGACCGCCGCGCCACGGTGGCCGACGAGCTGCCCGACCCGGCGGTCCCCACCAAGACGTCGGCGCAGAGCGCCTGACTACCGCACGCGCGAGGGCACGAACGGGGGCTTGACCACCTCGACCGGGGACGTCCGCCCCCGGACGTCCACCGCCAGCGGGAGGCCCGGGGCCGGCTCGGCCGCCGTGTCGAGGAGAGCGAGGGCGATGCCGGCGCGCAGGGTCGGGGAGAACGTGCCACTGGTGACCTCCCCGACCCGGGCGCCCTCGGCGTCCAGGACCGCCATGCCCGGCCGCGGGATGCCGCGCCCCGGGGCCTGCAGTCCCCACAGTTGCCGCACGGCGCCGGCGGCCCGCTCGGCGGTCAACGCCTCGCGGCCCCAGAACGCCTCCTTCTTCCAACCGACGGCCCAGCCGGCCCGCGCCTGCACCGGGGAGATGTCGACCGACAGCTCGTGACCGTGCAGCGGGTAGCCCATCTCGGTGCGCAGCGTGTCGCGGGAGCCCAGGCCGCAGGGCCGGATCTGCTCCGGCTCCCCGGCGACGAGCAGCGCGTCCCACAGCGCGCCCGCCTGCTCGGCGGCCACCAGCAGCTCGTAGCCGTGCTCACCGGTGTAGCCGGTCCGGCAGACGGTGACCTCGGCGCCGTTCCGGCCCGGGGTGCCGGCGAAGGCCATGTAGTCCAGCTCCCCCGGCAGCCCGACGGCGGCCAGCACCTCGCCCGAGCGCGGGCCCTGCAGGGCGAGGACGGCGACCTCGGTGTGCCGGTCGGTGACGGTCACCCCGGCGGGCGCCGCGGCGGCCAGTCGGGCCAGCACCTCGGCGGCGTTGGCCGCGTTGGGCACCAGCAGGACGTCGTCCGGGCCGTGCAGGTAGACGATCAGGTCGTCGACGACGCCGCCGGCGTGCTCCTCTCCGTCCGGGCGGCAGCAGAGGGTGTACTGCGCCTGGCCGGGGCCGATCCGGCCCAGGTCGTTGGTCAGGCAGGAGTCGACGAACGCCGCGGCCCCCGGTCCGCGGACCGTGCCGGTGCCCAGGTGCGAGACGTCGAACAGACCCACGCCCTCGCGCACCGCGGTGTGCTCGCTGATCACCCCGCCGCCGGCGTACTCGATCGGCATCGACCAGCCCCCGAAGTCGGCGAGCTTCGCGCCGGCAGCCAGGTGCCGGTCGTGCAGCGGGGACGTGAGGGGGCTCATGCCCTGACCGTATCGCCGGGGGCGGGAGGCACCGGTGTCCTCGTAAGCTGCCCTGGTGCCGCCGACGATCTCCGCCACCGACCGCCCCCTCGAGAAGCTCTCCGCCGACGCCGTCGTCGTGGGGGTCGGCAAGGGCCCCGACGGGCTGCTGACCACCCCTGGTGCCGACGCCGTCGACCGGCTGCTGGGCGGCAAGCTGCTCGCCGCCCTCGCCGACCTCGGCGCACGGGGCGGTGAGGACGAGGTCACCCGGCTGCCCACCTTCGGCCAGGGACCGTTCCCGGTCGTCGCGGTCGCCGGTCTCGGCGCCCCCCAGGCCGACGGCGGCTACCCCGCCGAGGCCGTCCGCCGCGCCTCGGGTGCGGCCAGCCGAGCGCTGGTCGGCCGCGCCTCGGTGGTCAGCCTGCTGGCCGCGGTCGGCGGCCCCCCGGACGCCGAGCGGTTGCACGCTGTCGGCGAGGGCGCCCTGCTGGGCGCCTACGAGTTCACGACCTACCAGAACCTGCCCGCCGACCGGCCGACCCCGCCGACCTCGGTGGAGCTCGTGGTCCCCGACGCCGGTGCTGCCAAGGCCGCGCTGGCCCGGGTCCGCGCCGTCGCCGACGCCGTCGCGCTGACCCGCGACCTGGTCAACACCCCGCCGAACGACCTCTACCCGGCCGAGCTGGCCGCCCGCGGTGCCGCTGCGGGCAAGAAGGCCGGCCTGTCGGTCGAGGTCCTCGACGAGGCCGCGCTGACCGCCGGCGGCTACGGCGGCATCCTCGCCGTCGGCGGCGGGTCGACCCGGGGACCGCGCCTGCTGCGACTGACCTACAAGGGTCGCCGGGCCAGCCGATCGGTGGCCCTGGTCGGCAAGGGGATCACCTTCGACAGCGGCGGCATCTCGATCAAGCCCGCCCCCAAGATGGAGGACATGAAC
>JAOPVM010000115.1 GCA_025966215.1 Klenkia sp. | reverse complement strand
GGCGGCCGAGGACAACGAGGCCGACAGACGCTGTCCGGACGGGATAGCGCCGGCCGTGCAGTGACCGCCCTACCGTCCGTCTCCAGTGGCCCAGCTCACAGGGCCGCACCGGCAAGCAGGGAGGTGCCCGACGTGCAGCTGGCCGAGGTCCTCGGACAGGTCGTCGCGACGGTGAAGCAGCCGGGTCTGGCCAGCGTCACCCTGCTGCTCGTCCAGGACGTGCCCGACGGCGACGTGACACGGACCGACCGGCCCACCAGCTACGTGGCCGTGGACGCCGTCGGGGCCGGGGTGGGCGAGCTCGTGCTCGTCGTCGCCGGCGCCGCGGCCCGCATCGCCGCGGGCTCGCAGATGCCCACCGACCGCGCCGTCGTCGCCATCGCCGACACCGTCATCCGGTCCGGCGACGTGGTGTACCGCAAGTGACCGCCCCCGCCGCCACCCGCGAGCGGGTCGTGCACGACGCCCCCAGCCCCACCGCAACCACCCGAGGAACCCCCATGGAGGACGACATGGCACCGACCACCACGACCACGCCGATGCGCGGAGCGCTGGGCCTGATCGAGACCAAGGGCCTCGTCGGGGCCATCGAGGCCGCCGACGCGATGGTCAAGGCCGCCAACGTGCAGGTCGTCGGTCACCGCGAGATCGGAGGCGGTCTCGTCACGGTGATGGTGCGCGGGGACGTCGGCGCGGTGAAGGCCGCCACCGACGCCGGCGCGGTCGCGGCGAGCAAGGCCGGGGAGGTCGTCTCGGTGCACGTGATCCCCCGGCCGCACGACGAGACCGAGGGCATCCTCGCCGTCCTCACCCGCCCCAAGGGCTGAGGCGTCGGGCCGGGATCCCCGGCGCGCCCCATCCGCTGCGACCTGAGGTGTGGAGATGACAGCGACACTGGACCAGGACCTGGTCGGGCTGGCGGACGTGCGTGCCAAGGCCCGCGCCGCCCGCCGGGCCTTCGAGGAGCTCGAGGGTGCCGACCAGGCCACCCTGGACGGCTACGTCCGGGCGATGGCCGTGGCCGGTACGGCGGCGGCCGAGGAACTCGCGCGGCTCGCCGTGGACGAGACCGGCTACGGCGTCTACGAGCACAAGATCCACAAGAACCGGTACAACACCGGCTTCGTGGCCAAGTGGATGCTGGAGCGTCGGGCGATCGGCGTGCTGTGGGTCGACGAGGAGTCCCGGGTCACCGCCATCGGCACGCCGATGGGCGTGATCGCCGGCATCATCCCGGTCACCAACCCGACCTCCACGGCGCTGTTCAAGTGCCTGGCCGCGGTGAAGTCCGGCAATGCCGTCGTGCTCGCCCCGCACCCGCGGGCGGCCCGGTGCACGTTGCGTGCGGCCCAGGTCATGTCCGACGCCGCGGTCGCAGCAGGCGCGCCGGAGGGGCTGATCTCCTGCCTGGAGAACCCGACCCTGGAGGCCACCGCGGAGCTCATGCGCCGCGAGGAGATCGCCCTGGTCATGGCCACCGGCGGACCGGGCATGGTGCGCGCCGCGTACTCCAGCGGGAAGCCCACCATCGCCGTGGGGGCCGGCAACGTCCCGGCCTACGTCGGGGTGAGCGTGCCCGACGTGGGCGAGGCCGCCGAGATGATCATCACCTCGAAGTCCTTCGACAACGGGACGGCGTGCGTCGCCGAGCAGTCAGTGGTCGTCGTCGAGGCCGTGGCCGACCGGTTCCTGGCCGAGTTCGCCGCCCGGGGGGCGTTCTGGATGGACCCGGCGCAGCAGGCAGCGCTGACCGCGGTGCTCTTCGACGAGCGCGGCGCCCTGCGTCCGGCCTCGGTGGGCCAGACAGCGGTGCGCCTGGCTGAGCTCTCCGGGTTCAGCGTGCCCGCCGACACCCGGGTGCTGGCCTGCCAGCTCGACCGGGTGGGGGTGGACACCCCGCTGTCGCGGGAGATCCTCGGGCCGGTGCTCTCGGTGTACCGGGCGGCCGACCCGGCTGCCGGCCTCCGCCGGTGCCGGGAGGTCCTGGCCCTGGACGGCGAGGGGCACACCACCGCCGTGCACGCCGCCGACCCCGAGGAGATCGCCCCGTTCGGCAGCCTCCCGGCTGGGCGCATCGTGATCAACACCCCGGCGCTGTTCGGCGGGATGGGCTTCTCCACCGACGTCGACCCCTCCTTCCAACTGGGCACCGGCACCTGGAGCGGGTCGATCTGCTCGGACAACGTCACGCCGCTGCACCTGATCAACATCAAGCGGCTGGCCCACGAGGTGCGCCCCTGGCGCACCGTGTACGACCCCGTGGAGCTGTGATGCCCGCCCGCAGCGGAGTCCTCGAGGCAGCCGCCCGCGGCTCTTCCCCCGGGCGGTCCCACGGCACCACCGTGAAGCCGAGCCGGGCGGTGTCCCGGCTGCTCACCGCGGCCGCAGCCACGGCGTCGTCCGAGGCGGTCCCCGACGTCCCGCCGGGTTCCTCCTTCCGGGTGGGCGTGGACCTCGGGACGGCGAGCTGCGTGCTCGTCGTCCTGGCCCGGGACGCCGACGGCGGCCCCGAACGCCCGGTGTGGGTGGCCAGCCACCCTTCAGGGGCACTGGCCGACGGGGTGGTCGTCGACTT
>JAOPVM010000114.1 GCA_025966215.1 Klenkia sp. | reverse complement strand
CGTGGCCGACCTGGGCTGCGCCTCGGGCACCGACACCGTCGCGCTGGCCCGCGCCGGTGCACGGGTGACCGCGGTGGACCGGGACCCGGTGGCCCGCGAGCTGACCGCGATCAACACCGCCGCCCTCGGGCTGTGCGGGGTCACCGTCCGCGACGCCGACGTCGTCGACCTGGTCGCCGACGCCCGCGGCGGTCGGGTGGCCGACTGCGACGCCGCCGTGCTCGACCCGGCCCGCCGCGCGAACGGACGCCGGGTGCTGGACCCCGACGGCTGGTCCCCACCCTGGTCCACCGTGACCGCCCTGCTCGACGCGGTGCCCACCTGTGTGGTGAAGGTGGCGCCCGGCCTGGACCACGACCGGGTGCCCGCGGGCGTCGAGGCCGAGTGGGTGTCGGTCGGTGGTTCGATCGTCGAGGCGCTGCTGTGGGGCCGCGGGCTCTCGACGACCTGGCGACGGGCGACCCAGCTGCGCGCCGGCGCCTGGCACGAGCTCACCGCCGCCGAGGACCCCGGCCGGGCACCGGTCGCCGCCGTCCGGCAGTGGCTGCACGAGCCCGACCCGGCGGTCATCCGGTCCGGCCTGGTCGCCACCGTGGCCGCAGAGCTGGACGCCACCCTGGTCGACCCGCAGATCGCCTACCTGACCTCCGACGCGGCCGCCGACTCCCCCTGGGTGAGCTCCCACCGGGTCACCGACGTGCTGCCGTTCTCCGTGAAGCGGCTCAGGGCGCTGCTGCGCGAGCGCGGGGTCGGCAGCGTGACGGTGAAGAAGCGGGGCTCGGCGGTGGAGCCGGAGGCGTTGGTCAGGCAACTGCGCGGGCGGGGCGACGGGCACGCCGTCGTCGTCGTGACCCGGGTCCTCGACGTCCCCACCGTGCTGCTCTGCCAGCCCCCTACTGCGAGACCACGGTGACCGGCAGGGAGCTGTCGGCTCCCAGGTCCGGGGCCGACGGCGCCACCCCGGCCTCGACCAGCCGGGAGCCCAGCGCGGCGACCATCGCGCCGTTGTCGGTGCACAGCCGCGGGCTGGGCACCCGCAGCACGATCCCGGCGGCGTCGCAGCGTTCCTGGGCCACGGCGCGCAGCCGGCTGTTGGCGGCCACGCCCCCACCGACGACCAGGTGGTCCACGCCGTGCTCGCGGCAGGCCCGCACGGCCTTGGCGGTGAGGACGTCGACCACGGCCTCCTGGAAGGCCGCAGCGACGTCGGCGACCGGGACGGGCTCACCGGCCCGCTCGCGGGCCTCCACCCAGCGGGCGACGGCGGTCTTCAGCCCGGAGAACGAGAAGTCGTAGGGCGCGTCGCGGGGGCCGGTGAGCCCTCGTGGGAAGGCGATGGAGCGCGGGTCGCCCTCGCGCGCGGCCCGGTCGATGGGGGGACCGCCGGGGAACGGCAGTCCGAGCACCCGGGCGACCTTGTCGAATGCCTCCCCCGCGGCGTCGTCGACGGTCTGCCCGAGCGGCTGCACGTCCTGGGCGAGATCGGGCACCAGCAGCAGCGAGCTGTGCCCGCCGGACACCAGCATCGCGATGCTCGGCTCGGCCAGCCGGCCGTGCTCGAGCTCGTCGACGGCGACGTGCGCGGCCAGGTGGTTGACCCCGTACAGCGGCACGCCCAGGGCCAGCGCGTACGCCTTCGCCGCGGCCACCCCGACCAGCAGCGCACCGGTGAGCCCGGGCCCGCTGGTCACCGCGACCGCGTCGACGTCGCCGAACCCCACCCCGGCCTCGGCCAGCGCCCGGTGCACCGTGGGGACCATGGCCTCCAGGTGCGCCCGGGAGGCGATCTCGGGGATGACGCCGCCGAAGCGCTCGTGCTCGGCCATGCTCGTGGCGAGGGCGTCGGACAGCAGCGTCTGCCCGCGGACCAGGCCGATCCCGGTCTCGTCGCAGCTGGTCTCGAAGCCCAGCACGAGCGGCTGGGTGTCAGCCACGCTTCATCACCACCGCGTCCTCGCCGCTGTTCGGGTAGTAGTTCGGCCGGACACCGATCGGCACGAAGCCGCGCCGGGCGTAGAGGCCCTGGGTGGCCTCGTCGGTGGCCCGGACCTCCAGCAGCACGACGGGGCTCCGGGTGTCGGCCTCGGCCAGCAGTGCGTCCAGCAGCCGACCGCCGATCCCCTGGCCCTGCCGGGCGCCGGTGACGCCGATGGTGGCCACGTGCGCCTCGTCGGGGTAGGCGATGAGCCCGGCGTAGCCGAGCACCTCGTCGTCCTCGACGGCCACGGTGTAGCTGCGGGTGTCGGGCATCCCGAGCTCCTCCAGGTACATCGCCCGGGTCCAGGTGTCCGGGGCGAAGAGCTCCTCCTCCAGCCGCATCACGGCGGTGAGGTCCTCGCGGGTCATCGGCCGCAGCTCGATCACCGGGTCACCGGCTTGCGCACCACGTTGGGGACGGCGTCGGGACGGCGCAGGTACAGCGGGACCAGCGGCTCCGGCGGAGCCTCCAGCAGCGGCTGGACCGCGCGGAGCAGCCCGGCGGTCGACACCTCGGCCGGGGTGACGTCGCGGCCCAGCCGCTCGGCGAACCGGACGTCGCCGACCAGCGGCAGGTCGGGCAGCTCGAGGTCCTCGGGGCGGCCGACCCCGGGCTCGGTGGTGGGTGCGCCGGCGTCGTCGTAGGCCCGCCAGTGCACCTCCTTGCGCCGGGCGTCGGTGACGACGACCCGGGCACCGGAGCCGACCGCGTCCAGGCTGCAGACCCCGTGCACGGGCAGCCCGAGGGCGTCGCCCAACGCAGCGGCGGTGACGATCCCGACCCGCAGCCCGGTGTAGGGCCCCGGCCCCAGACCGACGACCAGCGCGCCGACGTCGGTCAGGGTCACGCCGGCCTCGGCGAGCACCGCGGTGACCGTCGGGGTCAGCAGCTCGGCGTGCCGGGTGCCCGAGGCCAGCGCGGCCTCGGCGAGCACGCGGCCGTCCGGGCCGGTCGCGGCGAGCCCGACCACGAGGGTCGGGGTCGCGGTGTCGAGCGCCAGGACGAGCACGACGAGTCAGGTTAGTCGCCGTCGGGTCAGGGGCGGGTGGACTCCTCGACGTCGGGCAGCTCGCGGGGCCAGGCGGCGGGGTCGGTGGCGAGGTCCCACAGCTCGGGGAGCAGCACCGGCCAGACCGGCTCGGACGCCGAGGCCAGCTCCTCCCGGGTCCACCAGCGGTGGCCCAGCAGGGTGCGCTGCTCGTCCTCGGTGAGGCCGGCCACCGAGACGTCGAACGCCGGCACCCGGACGACGTAGAACGCGTCGACCTGGTCCACGACCTGGTCGGAGTACCCGTGCCGGACCCGGCGGCGGGCGATCGGGCCCTGCACCTGCCCGGGGGCCACGACCAGCCCGGTCTCCTCGGCGAGCTCCCGGACGACGGCGGTCAGCTCGTCCTCGCCGTCCTCGATGCCGCCGCCGGGCGTCATCCACCAGGTGGACACCGGCGTCGTGCCGGTGTCGCTGTCCCGGAGGAGCAGCACCCGGTCGTGGTCGTCCAGCAGGAGCACCCGCACGGTCGCCCGACGTCGCACCGGCCGGTCGGGCAGTGCGGCGAGCCGGGCGGTCCAGGACGCCCCGTGCGGCACCAGCTCGGCGGTGCGGACGTCGTCCTCGGCCCTGCTGAGCTCGACGACCAGGTGCTCGTCGGCCAGCTGCTCGACCAACCCGTGCCCCCACTCCACGACGGTCACCGCCTCGTCGGCCGAGGCGTCGAGGTCCAGGTCGTCGTCGTCGGCGACCGAGCCCAGCCGGTAGGCGTCGACGTGCACCAGCGGCACCCGCCCGCCGCGGTGCACCCGGGCGAGCACGAAGGTCGGCGAGGTGACCGCGCCGGGCACGCCCAGCCCGGCGCCGATGCCCTGGGTCAGTGCCGTCTTGCCGGCACCGAGCGGACCGGACAGCAGCACCAGGTCCCCGGGGCGCAGCAGCGCCGCGAGCTCCACCCCGAACGCGTGCGTGTCGGCCGGGGTGGGCAGCACCCGCCTCACGTGCGGGCCCGCTGCCCCACCCGGCGCAGCAGCCGGGTGATCGCCGCGGTCACCTCGGTGGGGTGCTGCAGCACGACCAGGTGCCCGCTGTCCGGGACGACGACGTACTCCAGGTCCGGCGGGGAGTCCGGCGGACCGGACGCCTCGATCCGGGCCACGATGCGGTCGCTGTGCCCCCGTGGGATCAGCTTGTCGGCGTCGCCGCTGAGCACGAGCACCGGCACCCGGGTCAGCGGCTCGATCGCCGCGCTCGCGTCCAGGCCGGCGATGGCCGGGTAGAACTCGCCGATCACGTCCACCGGGGTGCCGGCGATCATCGCGTCCACGTAGCGCACCAGGGCGGGGTCGACGTCCGGGCCGGCGAAGGACATCGTCTTCACCGCCGCGGACACGACGTCGCGGGCCACCCGGCGGGTGCGCTCGGCCCACTGCGGGCGGTGGCGCATCGTGTAGCCGGCGATGGGGAAGACCGCGGCGCTGAACCGGGTGAGCAGGTGCGGCAGCCCGAAGTCCAGGTCGGACAGACCGCCGCTGGAGGTGGACACCAGGCCCACGCCGACCACCCGGCTGCCGAACAGGTCGGGCCGGCGGGCGGCCAGCGACAGCACGGTCA
>JAOPVM010000099.1 GCA_025966215.1 Klenkia sp. | reverse complement strand
TCGCTCGCGGAGCAGGAGGTCGGCGTCGCGCACCCAGTCGGTGACGACGTCGTCGTCGGCGGCGCCGAGGCCGGGCTCGCCCAGCGGGTGCGGACGGGTCGACCCGACCAGCTCGGCGGCCGCGGTGAGCGCGCGCCGACGGGTGGTCGACAACGGGTCGGCCGGCCAGACCCCGACCGGCCACTCGGCCAGCGCGGGGTTCGAGGCGCCCTCCTCGGGGGCGTCGGCCCAGTGGTCGACCACCCCGGCACCGGCCTCGCAGGCCTCCCGGACGGCCTGCAGCAGGGTCGAGGGACCGTTGGGTCGCACCCCGTCCCGCCACCAGCTGCCCGAGCAGAGCAGCAGCCGCTTGGCGCGGGTCACCGCCACGTAGCCCAGCCGGACCTCCTCGGCCAGCCCGAAGGCCTTCCACTCCTCGACGTAGGTGCCCAGGGCGTCGCGGACCACGGACTGGTCGCCCGACCCCGGGACGGGCAGCCGCAGCCGGGGCAGGTCCTCCCGGTCGGTGGCGCGCAGCTCGACCGGCACCGCTCCCGGGTCGCTGATCCAGGAGTCGGAGGTGTCGGGCTTGCTCGGGAACTGCCCGACGGTCATCCCGGGCACCCCCACGACGTCCCACTCCAGGCCCTTGGCCGAGTGCCCGGTGAGCAGCTGGACCGCGTCGGGGTTGACCGCGATCTCCCCGGGTTCCAGGCCGCGCTCGCGGACCTCCGCGTCGGACAGGTAGCCCAGGAACGCCGGCAGCGAGGGCAGCTCGGCGAGGTCGGCGAACTGGGCGGCCACGGTGTGCAGCGCGTCCAGGTGGGTGCGCGCCGCACCCGGGGTGGCGTCGGGGTGGCTGGCCAGCTCGGTCTCCAGGCCCAGGGTGCGCGCCACCTCGTCGACCAGGTCGGGCAGCGGCTCACCGAGCCGACCGCGCAGGCCGCCGAGCTCGGCACCCAGCCGACGCAGCCGACGGTGTCCCTCGACGGAGTACGCGTCGGCGCGGCCGAGGTCGTCCAACGCCTCGACGATGCTGCCGCGCTCGGGGGCCAGCTCGACGACCGGAGCCGTCTCCCCGTCGGCGGGCCGGCGGTCGCGCACCTGCTGGCGGGCCCGCGCCTCCAGCGCGGCGAGGTCGCGGGGGCCCACCCGCCAGCGGGCTCCGGTCAGCAGCCTCCCCAGCGCGTCCCCGGCGGTGGGGTCGACCAGCACGGTCAGCGTGGCGACCACGTCGGACACCTCGGGCACGTCGAGCAGACCGCCCAGGCCGACGACCTCGACCGGCAGACCGCGGTCCCGCAGCGCTGCCGCGATGCCGGGCAGCTGGGCCCGGCGACGGGCGAGCACCGCGATGGTCGGACGTTCCCGGGTGGGGTCCGGTCCGGCCGGCCCGTGCCACTCGGCGGCCAACCGGTCGGCCAGCGCCGCGGTCTCCTCGCCGACCGTCTCGTACAGCCCGACGTGCACCTCGCCCGGGCCGGCGACCGGCGCCGCGGTGAGGTCGGGCAGCGGGGCGTCGTCGTCGGGCTGGGGCAGCCGGCCGGCCACGGTGTTGGCGATGGCCAGCACGGCCCGGTCGTTGCGCCAGCTGGTGGACAGGGTGAGCCGCGCGGCGGGTCGGTCGACCGCACCGGGGAACGTGCGCGGGAACCGCTCGATGGTGCCCGACGAGGCGCCGCGCCAGCCGTAGATGGACTGCCGGGGATCACCGACCGCCAGCACCGGGTGCTCGCTGTCCCCGCCGTACAGCGCCTCCAGCATCCGCAGCTGACCGACCGAGGTGTCCTGGTACTCGTCGAGCAGCACCACCCGCCACCGGGCCCGCTCCCGGCGCCCCACCTCGGCCGACGCGGTCGCGACCCGGGCGGCGTAGGCCACCTGGTCGGCGTAGTCGATCGCCCCCGCGGCCCGCTTCCGTGCCTCGTAGGCCTCGACCATGGGCAGCAGGGCCACCCGGGAGCGCTGCCGGGCGAGCACCTTGAGCACCTCGGCGTAGGGGCCCTTGGTGCGGCCGGTCACCGGGTAGGCCCGGACCTGGGCCTCGAAGCGCGACGTCCAGGCCCGCAGCTGGTCGGGGCCTACGTCGTGCTCGCCCAGCTCGGAGGCCAGCTGCAGGACGTCCTCGGTGGTGGTTACCAGCCCGAGCGAGACGTCGCTCATGTCACCGGTGTGCGCGGCCACCGCGGTCGCCGCCTGGCCCCAGCACATGGCCGGCCCCAGCACCCCGGCCCCGGGCTCCACCCCGATCCGCAGCCCGTGCTCGGACACGATCCCCGCCGCGTAGCCGTGGTAGGTCGCCACGGTGGGCGCGGCCACCGCGAGCCGCTCGGCCAGGGCCGGGGCGGTGTCGGGGTGCCGGGCCAACGCGGTCAGCCGGAGCCGGACCCGGGCACCCAGCTCGCTGGCGGCCTTGCGGGTGAAGGTGAGGCCGAGGACGGCCTCCGGGGCCACCAGCTCGTTGGCGACCAGCCAGGCGACCCGGGCGGCCATGGTCTCGGTCTTGCCCGACCCGGCGCCGGCGACGACCACCATCGGCCGGTCGACCGGGGCCGACACCACCGCGGCCTGTTCCGGCGAGGGGGCGTAGGACAGCCCGCAGCGCCGGGCGACCTCCGCGGGGTCCAGCAGCTGCGGCAGCGGCACGGCCGCCGGGGCGACCATGCCGGGGAGGTCGAAGGCGAGCTGCTCCTCGGGCTGCTCGCCGCGGCGGGGGGTCACCGGGTCACCTGCCGACCGGACTCCTGGACCGGGCAGCTGCGCTTGAACGAGCAGCGGTCGCAGTCGGTGTCGGTGCGGGCGGCGAAGGTGGCTGCGCCCATGCCCTCGCCCACCTCGGCGACGAGTTCCCCGGCCCAGGTCTCCCGAGGGGGCACGTCGTCGGGCAGCGGGGCCTGCACGTGCTCCTTGGCCGCCTTCTGCGCCCCGCCGACCTGCAGCAGGGACGCCCCGCCGGGCACGGCGCCGTGTCGGGCGAAGGCGCCCTCGGCCACCGCCACCTGGTAGGCGGCCAGCTGGCCGTGCTCGGCGACGGTGCGGGGTGCGGTCTTGCCGGTCTTGAGGTCCACGACGACCAGCCGCCCGGCGCTGTCGCGTTCGAGCCGGTCGACCTGCCCGCGGAGCCGGGCCCGGCCCACGGTCACGTCGAAGTCCTCCTCGGCGGCGACCAGCTCGCGCTCCCCCCGGGCGTGCCAGCCCAGGAACTTGGTGAGCATCTCCTGGGCCCGGTCGCGCTGGCGCTGGTCGAACCAGCCGGGCCCCAGGTCGAGCCGGTCGAGCTCGCCGTCGAGCACCGCAGCGGCCTCGGTCGGCGGGAGACCCTCAGCGACCTGCTGGGCGACGTCGTGCACAGCCGACCCGACCGTCCGGGTGGCCTCCGGGGAGGCCTCCGCGCCCACCGCGCCCAGCACCCAGCGCAGCGGGCAGCGCTGGAAGGTGTCCACCGCCGAGGGCCGGACCCGCACCGCCTCGGCCGGGTCGACCAGCGGGGAGTCGTCGGACAGCGGCGCCAGGCCCCACCAGCTCGACGGGTCGGCGCCGGGCACCCGCTCCTCGGCCAGCCGGCGCAGCAGGGCGGCGGCGCTGGCCCGTCGGGTGGCCGGGGTGTGCGGGTCGGTGAGCGCGCGGCGCAGGTCGGCGACCAGCGCCGACAGGGTCAGCGCCCGGGGCAACGGGGTGTGCGGCCGGGTGCCGTCCCCCCCGGCGGGCGGTTCGGCCACCAGGTCGAGGAACCGACTGGCGTTGGCCCCGGCGTCGGCCCCCTCCAGGCCCCCGTCGACGGCGGTGACCACCAGTCGGCGTCGGGCCCGGGTGACCGCGACGTAGAACAGCCGTCGTTCCTCGGCCAGGGCGAGCGAGCGCCGGTCCAGCGTCGCGGTGTCGGTGCCGGCGGCCGCGTCCACCAGGTCCTCGGACCCGAGCAGGCTGGCCCGGACCCGGAGGTCGGGCCAGACGCCCTCCTGCACCCCCACGACGCACACCAGGTCCCACTCCAGGCCCTTGGCGGCGTGCGCGGTCAGCAACCGGACGGTCTCCCCGGCCGGGGCACGGGCGGCCCCGCCGTCGCCGGGGAGCTCCTGGGCCCCGACGTGGTCGACGAACTGCGCGACCGTGGCGTACGGCAACCGGTCGACGAAGGCCGCCACCGCGTCGAAGAGCGCGACCACCGAGTCCAGGTCACGGTCGGCGACCGCACCGGCGGGGCCACCGCCGGCGCTGGCGCGCGCCCACCGGGGCCCCAGCCCGCTGGCCTGCCACATGGCCCAGAGCACGTCCTCGGCGCTCCCCCCGCGGGTGA
>JAOPVM010000090.1 GCA_025966215.1 Klenkia sp. | reverse complement strand
GGGCGGGGGGCGGCACGGGTCCTGCGGGTGAGCGGCGGGCACGGTTCACGGGGCACCTCTCGTTCCAGTCCCTCACGGGTACCGGACTGCCGGCGGGTGCGGCCCCTCGTCGTCGGGGGGCCGCGGTGGTTCGGTGCTGCTGCGGCGACGCGGGCCCCTGCTGCGACCGGTGTGTGCCACGCAGGTGACGCGTCGTCGGCGAGTGTGTTACCCCCGGGACCGTCCGGCAACGCACGACGGCTGTGTGCTGACTCACCACGGGTCATCGGTAGGTTCGCCTGCGTCGGCGACGCGGCCGGCCCGCACCCCCGAGGAGCACCCCCTGAGCACGTCCGACTCCTACGCAGGACGCACCGCCCTGGTCACCGGCGGCAGCCGGGGCATCGGGCTGGCCATCGCCCGCAGCCTGGTCGACCGCGGCGCCCGGGTGGTGCTCACCGCCCGCAAGCCCGAGGCGCTCGCCGAGGCGGTCGAGGCCCTCGGCGGGCCCGAGGTGGCCGTCGCCGTGGCAGGCAACGCCGGGGACCCCGAGCACCGCGCGGAGGCCGTGCGCACCGCGATCGACACCTTCGGCAGCCTGGACTGCCTGGTCGGCAACGTCGGCATCAACCCCTACTACGGGCCGCTGATCGAGGCCCCGCTGGACGCGTTCCGCAAGATCCTGGACACCAACGTCGTGGGCACCCTGGGCCTGGTCCAGGAGGCGCACCGGGCGTGGATGGCCGAGCACGGCGGGTCGGTGCTCGTCGTGGCCTCGGTCGCCGGGCTGAAGTCCAGCGCCGGCATCGCCGCCTACGGGGTCAGCAAGGCCGCGCTGGTCAACCTGACCACCCAGCTGGCCGTCGAGCTCGGCCCGCAGCGGATCCGGGTCAACGCCGTCGCCCCGGCGGTGGTGAAGACGAAGTTCGCCGAGGCGTTGTTCACCGGCCGCGAGGACGAGGTGTCCGGGCAGTACCCGATCGGCCGGCTCGGTGTGCCCGAGGACATCGGCGAGGCCGCGGCCTACCTGCTCTCCGACAGCGCCGGCTGGGTCACCGGCCAGACCCTGGTGCTCGACGGCGGCGCACTGAGCCAGGGCCCGATCTAGGAAGGACCACCGGAACCTCGGTTGCCGCCCAGGACGCGGGCGAGGACGTCGTCCCCGTCGTCGTCCCCGTCGTCGTCCTCGGCGGCGCGGCGGCGACGGCGGCCGCCCCCACGGGCGGTCGCCCCGGACTCCGCGAGGATCTGGGTCAGCCGCTGGTGGCCGGCCGTCTCGTAGACGTCCGGTTCGTGCTCGGGCTCCTGGGGGACGGCGACGACCTCCTCCTCCGCAGCCGCCCGGCGGTGCCGCCGGGGGGCGGGTCCGTCGTCGGGGGTCCGGGCGGTTGCCGCCGGGGCGTCCCGGAGCGCGGGATGCGAACCCGTCGAGGGCCCGGCCGCGGGTTCCGGGCTCGGCGCGGGATCCACGGCCCGAGGCAGGGCCGGGGTGGACGCGGCCGGGTGGAGCGGGGCCGGCACCGGGGGCGGCGAGGTGCGTCGGGGCTGCTCGGCGACCGGCTCCGACCAGGCAGGGGTGCCCTCCAGGAGCCGGGGGTCCGCGACGTCGAGCAGCGGACGGTCGGCCGGCATCCGGCTCGACTGGGTGCGCATCACGATCCGCTCGACCAGCATCTCCCCGGACAGCTGCTCGGTGAGCTCCCGACGCAACCGGCCCATGTCGGCGCGCAGCTCACCGAGCCCCGCGAGCTGGTCGCGCAGCTGGGCCACCACGGCCAGGTCGGCACGCATCTGGTCCAGCTCGGCGCGCATGGCCTCCTGGGTCTCGCGGCGCAGCTGGTTCTCCAGGGTCAGCTCGAACTCCCGCCGGGCGGCGACCTCGCGCTCCAGCTCGAGGGCGTAGGCCTGCCGCAGCTCGGCCTCCCGCCCCGCGGCGACGGCCTGGTCGGTGGACCGGCGGCCGGCGGCGAACGCGGCGAGGACGAACGCCCAGGCCACGGCGATGACGGCCAGGCGGAGGTAGAGGGCGTCCTCGGTGAGGAAGACGGCCAGCGTGGCGCCGATGGCCAGGGCGAACCCGAGCACCGACCCGACGACCCGGACGACGGGGTTCAGGCCGGGCCGGGACGTGCCGGGGACCCGCGGTCCCGTCTCGTCCGGCTCACCTGCCACATCCCTGACCTTACGGGCTCCCGGGCCCCCTCGGCCGCGCCCTGCCCCGCTGTCGAACGCGCCGGTCCGGGGCGGCAGTGCCACAGTCGTCCCGGTGAGCCTCACCCTCCTCGACTGGCGCCGTCAGGTGCACGCCCTCTACGCCGCCGTGCGGGCCGAGCCCGATCCCGCCGCCGGGTGGGCCGCCTGGCGGGCCGGCCGGGACGCGCTGTTCTCCGGGCACCCGGACTCCCCGCTGGGTCCCGACGCGCGAGCGGCGTTCACCGGCCTGCCCGTGGCCGATCACGACCCGGCGTTCCGCTTCCGGGCGCGGCTGGACACCGACGTCGAACCCCAGCACCTGGCCCTGCCCACCGCCGACGACGGCGTCGTCGGCCTCGACCTGCTGGGCCGGGTCACCCTCGGCGACCTCGGCCGGCTCGACGAGTGGTGGCTCGGTGGGTACGGAGGGGGTGTCTTCCTGCCCTTCCGGGACGGCAGCGCCGGGACGACGACGTACGGCGGCGGGCGCTACCTGCTCGACACCGTCAAGGGCGCCGACCTCGGCGGGGACGACGGGCACCTCGTCGTCGACCTGAACTTCGCCTACCACCCCTCGTGCACCTACGACCCGCGCTGGTCCTGCCCCCTCCCCCAGGCCGGCAACCAGCTCGACGCCGTCGTCCCCGTCGGCGAACAGCTCCCCGGGTCCGGCTCCTGGTGACGCCGCGAGGCGGGCACCCCGCGGGTGCCCGCCTCCGGCGAGGTGCTGGAACGGCCTGACCGCAGGGTCCCGGGGGCGGTCAGGCCGTTCGTCAGTTGGCGAGGATCGGGTCCGTGGAGAGGACCTGGGCCATCGAGATCTCGCCCTGGATCAGGGCCTGGTTGGTGGCCGCACCCAGGTCGTAGTCGCCCAGCGAGGCGAACTGGAAGCCGTAGACGTCCTCGAGGCCGATCTGGCAGAAGGGCCGGGTCGGGCACTCGGGGGTGGCGCCCAGGATCAGCGAGCCGTCCGAGCAGGCCTCGGCGAGCTCGGACATGGTGGTGATGCCGCCCAGCTCCTCCTGCAGCGCGACGGTGATCGCGAAGGCGTTGCTGTCCTCGGCCTCGGCCGGCTCACCGAAGGTCAGCCCGGCCGGGGTGCCGAGGCCGCGCAGGACCTCGACGCTGGGGTCCAGGTCACCGGAGACCACGGCCTCGTCGGGGTTGCCGTCCAGGTACTCCGCGACCGTGCCGACGTACTCGGGGAAGACCTGGAACTGACCGGCCTGCAGGGCGGGCAGGTAGGCCTCGCGCTGGCCGACGGTCTGCACGGTGGCGGTGAAGCCGGCGGCGTTCAGCGCCCCGGCGTAGACGTTGGCCAGGATCTGGCTCTCGGTGAAGCTGGCTGCCCCGACGGTGACCGCACCGCTGCCGCTGACGCCCGAGCCGAGGTCGTTCTCCTCGACGTAGGCGGCCGCAGCGTCGGTGACGCTCTGCCGTTCGACGTCCACGGCGGCGTTCAGGCCGACCAGGTCCTCGGTGGTCAGCACGTCGGAGACGGTGTTGAGGGCGTCGATCGCGGTGGGGTTCGCCTCGGAGTACGACGTCTCCAGGGCCGGGATGATGTTGTCGACGGCCTGGAGCTCCTTGTCGTCCTCCATCACCACGAGGTCGTCGTCGGCGATCGGCGCGCAGGCGCTGCCGGAGGCCTGGCCGCCGTCGCTGCCACCGGAGCCGTTGCCGGAGGAGCCCGACTCGCCACAGGCGGCGGTGGCGAGCACCGCGGCGATGGCCAACGGAGTGAGTACGCGGGCGCGCATGCGCATGTGTCCGCCTTCTGTGTCCCGCGTCCCCGGTCCCGGGGACGACGCGTGTCTGGCGGGAGGTGTCCCGCAGCCCTTGAGAGAACCCGGTGCGCCCTCACCAGCGCAAACCCTCCCGCCCACCGTGACCCAACCGTTGCAATGCCGAACGGCGGGCACCCCGAGGGGTGCCCGCCGGAGGTGGCGTGCCGGAACCTGCCTACTGGGCGAAGACCGGGTCCGTCGACAGCGCCAGGGCCAGGGAGATCTCGCCCTGGATGAGCGCCTGGTTGGTCGGGGCACCGAGGTCGTAGTCGTTCACCTGGCCGAAGGTGAAGCCGTAGGTCTCCTCGAGGCCGGGCTGGCAGAAGGGCCGGGTCGGGCACTCGGGGGTGCCGCCCAGGACCAGCGAGCCGTCGGAGCACGCCTCGGCGAGCTCGGTCAGCGTGGTGATGCCGCCGAGCTCGTCCTGCAGCGTGGTGGTGATCGCGAAGGCGTTCTCGTCGGCGGCCTCGGCCGGCTCGCCGAAGGTCAGGCCCACGGCGGCGCCCAGCGGGCGCAGCACCTCGACGGTGGCGTCCAGGTCGGCGCTGGCCACCGCCTCGTCGGGGTTGCCGTCCAGGTACTCGGTGAGCGTCCCGACGTACTCGGGGAAGACGTCGAAGTCCCCGGCCTGCAGGGCGGGCAGGTAGGTCTCGCGCTGCCCGACGGTCTGCACGCTGGCGGTGTAGCCCGCAGCGTTCAGGGTGTCGGCGTAGACGTTGGCCAGGATCTGGCTCTCGGTGAAGCCGGCCGCCCCGACCACGACGGCACCGGACCCGGCGGTCGCGTCGGCGCCCAGGTCGTTGTCCGTGACGTAGGCAGCGGCGACGTCCTCGGCGGACCGGCGCTCGATGTCGACACCGGAGTTCATCGCGACCAGGTCCTCGGTGGTCAGCACCGAGGAGATGGAGCTGAGCACCTCGAGCACGCCCGGGTCGGCCTCGGAGAAGGCGGTGTTGACCGCCGGGATGATGTTGTCCACGGCCTGCAGGCCCTTGTCGTCCTCGAGGACCACGAGCTGGTCACCGGGGATCGGCGCGCAGGCGTCGCCGGATGCCTCACCGCCGCCTCCGGCGCTGGTGCCGGAGGAGCCGGACTCCCCGCAGGCGGCGGCGGCGAGCACCGTGGCGAGGGCGAACGTGGTGGTGAGGATGCGGGCGCTGGTGCGCATGGGTCCGCCTTCTGTGTCCCGCGCCCCCGGTCCGGGGGCGACGCGTGTCGGGCGGGAGGACTCCCGCGGCACACGACTGTGCGCCGCACCACTCACCTGCGCAATCGGCTGTGGCCGACCCGTGACCTACCGCGCGGGGGCACCTGCCCCGACCAGCTCGTCCCGGTCGTCCGCAGCCGGCAGGTCGACCGGCTCGTCCACCGGGCGGCGGTTGCGACCGCGGGAGAAGGGCAGGTTCTTCTGGCCCGGCGTGACCGCGAAGCTGACCAGGGCCAGCAGCACCTCGGTGAGCAGTGCCAGCAGCGCCACCAGCAGGGCCCCCGCCATGACCACTCCGTTGTCCTGCCGGGCGAACCCGGTGCGGATGACCGAGCCGAGCGTGCCGCCGCCCAGGAGCGCGGCCAGCGTGGCGGTGGCGACGACCTGCACGGCCGCCGTCCGGATCCCGGTCATCATCAGCGGCACCGCCAGCGGCAGCTCGGCGCGGAAGACCACCTGCGGCTCGCTCATCCCCATCGCACGGGCGGACTCGACGACGTCCCGGTCGACCTCGCGGAAGCCCACGTAGGTGTTGGCCAGGATCGGCGGGATGGCGAAGACCGTCAGCGCGATCACCGGCGCCCAGATCGTGAAGCCGATCGGGGTCACCGCGAAGATCGTGAGGATCGCCAGGGTCGGGACGGCGCGGGACACGTTGGCCAGCCCGACGGTCAGCGCGCCGCCACGGCCGGTGTGCCCGAGCAGGACTGCCAGCGGGACGGCGATGACCAGTGCGATGCCCAGCGACAACCCGGCGATCTGCAGGTGCTGGCCGGCCAGGTCGAGGATGCCCCGCGGGCGGGTCCAGTTGACCGGGTCGTTGAGGTAGAGGAACGCGTCCCCGACGACGCTCACGCGGCGACCCCCACGGTCCGGGTGGTCCTCGTGGTGGACGAGGTGACGGCCCGGGTCGGTGTGCGGGTCCACGGGGTCAGCACCCGTTCCAGCACCGCCAGCAGCTGGTCGGCGACCAGCGCCAGCAGCACGCAGGCCAGGGTGCCGAAGACGATCGGCGGCCGGTAGTAGTTCGCGCTGAACCCGTTGACGATGATGATCTGCCCCAGCCCACCCTGACCGACGACGACCCCGACGGTCACCAGCGCGACCGTGGAGACCGTGGCGATCCGCAGCCCGGCCATGATCGAGGGCAGCGCCAGCGGGATCTCCACCTTCAGCAGCAGCCGGCCCGGCCCGTAGCCCATGCCCCGTGCCGCCTCGACGGCGTCGGCGGGCACGGCCTGCAGCCCGGCCAGGAAGTTCCGCACCAGGATGACCAGCGAGTAGAGCACCAGCCCGACCGCGACCGTGGTCTCCGACAACCCGGTGAACGGCGCCAGGAACGCGAACATGGCCAGCGAGGGGACGGTGTAGACCAGCGTCGAGACGCCCAGCACCGGTCCGGTGAGGTATCGGCTGCGTCGGGCGAGCAGGGCCAGCGGAAACGCGATCACCGCACCGATCAGCACCGAGACGACGGTCAACCTGACGTGCTGGACCAGCAACGGCATGATGGTGCCCCAGTTGTCGACCACCCACGAGGGGCTGAACCAGGGGTTCGGCGCCGCGTCCACCGCGAGCACCGTCATGCCGCTCGCTGCGCTCACCGAGTGCTCACCAGGAAGGCCACCGCGTGGACGCTACTGCCACCTCCGCCGCACCCACCACCGCTGACGCAGGTCAGGGGGGCGCGGAGCACATCCGCCTCGAGGGGGTCAGCAAGGTCTACGCCGACGGGACGGTCGGAGTGCAGGAGCTCGATCTCGACTTCGCCGCCGGTGAGCTGACCGTGCTGGTCGGTCCCTCGGGCTGCGGCAAGACCACCACGATGAAGATGATCAACCGGATCATCGAACCCAGCACGGGCCGGATCCTGGTCGGCGACGACGACGTCACCCGGGTCGACCCGGTCCAGCTGCGCCGCCGGATCGGCTACGTCATCCAGAACGTCGGGCTCTTCCCGCACCAGTCCGTCCGGACCAACGTCGGCACCGTCCCCAAGCTGCTGGGCTGGGACAAGAAGCGGACCCGGGACCGGGTCGAGGAGCTGCTCACCACCGTCGGCCTGGACCCCGCCACCTTCGGCGACCGGTACCCCCACCAGCTCTCCGGTGGCCAGCGCCAGCGCGCCGGCGTCGCCCGGGCGCTGGCCGCCGACCCCTCGGTGCTGCTCATGGACGAGCCGTTCTCCGCCGTCGACCCGGTGGTGCGCGAACGGCTGCAGGGTGAGTTCCTCCGCCTGCAGGAGACCGTCCGCAAGACGATCGTGTTCGTCACCCACGACATCGAGGAGGCCGTGCGCCTCGGCGACCGGATCGCGGTGATGAGCGAGGGCGGCAAGGTCGAGCAGTACGCCACCCCCGCCGAGCTGCTCGGTCGTCCGGCCAGCCCGTTCGTGGCCGACTTCGTCGGCTCGGACCGTGCGCTCAAGCGGCTGGCCGTCACCGGCATCGCCGTGGAGGACCTCGAGCACCCGCCCGTCGTGCACGTCGAGGACACCCGGGCCCAGGTCCGCGAGGTGCTCGAGCGCGCCGGTGCCCGGTGGGCCGTGGTCCTCGACGACCGGGAGGACCTGCACGGCTGGATCTCCGCCGACCGCGCCTCCGGCGAGGGCAGCGTCTACGACGTCAGCCGACGGATGGAGGCCTGGGTCCCCGTCGACTCCACGCTGAAGAACGCCTTCGCGATCATGCTGCGGATGGAGGCCGGCTGGGTCGCGGTGCTGGACGGCGGCCGGTTCCTCGGCGTCCTCACCCCGGAGTCCCTGCACCGGGCGCTGCGCCGCAGCGTGGAGGGCCAGGTGCCGGAGACCGCCGGCGCCGTCTGACCCGCTCGTCGGAGCTGATCGACCCCCGCGGGGTCAGCTCCGGTCCTCCGGCTCCGCGGGGACCCTGCACGTGCTCTCCAGGAACAGGGCTGCGGCCACGAGGGCCGCAGACATCGCGACGCCCACGCCTGCTGCCCAGGCCTCACCGGGGGCGGCGGCGAGGCGGCCGACCTCGGTGAGGGCGTGGCCGAGGGCGCCGGCCCACA